>JAJFUB010000093.1 GCA_021372615.1 bacterium
CCCCCAACGTCGCCGCGCGGGAGGAGAACGGGCTGCGGACGTCCAAGATGCTGGGGACCGTCGATCAGCCATCTGCAGTCCACGGCCGCATCACGAGGTGCCGACATGGGAGACGAAGCGCCGCGCCAGACGTTCGAGGGCCAGGACCCGCGATACCTGGCGGAGCTGCCGGGCTACGCCATCCGCGCCCGGGACGTGCTGGGCCTGATCTGCCTGCACGGCGGGGGCGAGCCGCCCCACATGACTGTGGATCTGGCGCCCCTGTACGAGCGCATCGTCGCCCATCCGGACACCTGCCTGACGCTCACGTCGGCGTTCGATTGCGGCGGGGGGCCGTTCCAGTTCCCGCGCGAGGATAGCGCGTACCAGCGGCGCATGGACCTGCACGTGCTGCAGCGGCTGATGCTCTCCCCCGGCGATGCCCGCAGCGCCCGCGAGCTGTTCCGCCGCGCGGGGAAGGAGATCACCTCGCTGGACGGCATCTGCGTGTTCGAGACGCCCACCGAACGCTGGCCCAACTGGCCCGAGGAGGCCGTGGCGGCGTACCTGCGCGGCCTGCAGACGCCCCTGCCCGAGCCGCGGACGCCGGAGCAACTGGCGCAGATGAAGCAGGATTCCGTCGCCGAGATCGAGGGCAGCGAGGGGCTCTTCATCCGCCCCCATCACCTGATGTGCATCACGTGCTTCTACGGCGGCGGGGCGACGGGGCCCATCCCGGGCGATAACCTGTGGGAACCGCTGGCGCGGATCAAGGCGAACCCGGACCTCCCGGTCACCCTCGTGGAGGGGGACTGCATGGTCTGCCCGCCGTGCGGTGGCCATGACCACCGGAGCGGCACCTGCATCCGCCTGTGCGGCCTCAAGGACCGGCGCAAGGACCTCGACACGCTGCGGCTGCTCGACCTGCTGCCCGGAGACACCATGCCGGCCCGGGAGCTGCTGGCACGCTACGTGGAGCGCATTCCGCATGTGCGCGTGGTGTGCGACTATGGCGAGCAGCGCGTGCCCGAGTGGCTGGCCTGCGGCGGGTCGTTTTCAGGCAACTATGAGAAGGGGCTGGCGAAGATCAAGGCAGAGCTGGGGATATAGGAGGAAGCCATGAAGCAAGTTCCGATCGGCGAGGCGCTGAAGCTGAAGTACCCCGAGTGGGTGATGTTCGTCATCAGCCGCGACGGGGAGGGGGCGCCGGACATCATGCCTGCCGGGTGGTGCATGGTCTGCAACAGCAACCCGGTGATGATGGCCGTCTCGGTAGGCTTCGGGCGCTACACGCACCGGTGCCTGGAGGAGACCGGAGAGTTCGTGCTGGCCTGGCCGGGGGCGGGGCAGGAGGAACTCATCGCCCAGACCGGGTCCACCACCGGGCGGGACATCAACAAGTTCGAGCAGTTCGGGCTGGAGGAGATAGATGCCGAGGTCGTCGGCGCGCCGCTGATCGAGGGCTGCGTCGCGGCGCTGGAGTGCGTGGTGGTCAGCCAGCTCGAACTCGAAGACCACTCCATCTTCGTCGGCGAGGTCGTGGCCGCGCATGTGGCCGACCCGCCGGTGGCCAAGCTGGAGAACTTCAATGGGAGATACGCGACGGCGAAGGCGGAGTAGGGGGGATTCGGGAGGCGGGGGCTGTTCTGGTTGTAGTGGGGGCTTCCAGCCCGCCCATGGTGACTAGGGGGCCTGGGGCGGGCTGGAAGCCCGCACTACTGGCGTTGGAGCGACGGGGACGGCAACGGCGTCCTCACCCCTACCCCTCTCCCTCGCTTCGCTCCGGAGAGGGGAACGGCGACGGCCGCCTACCCCCTGCCCCCTCCCTGAAGGGAGGGGGAACGGCTGCCCTCCCCGAGGGAGGGGGATTCTGCGAAGGAGAACGTGCCATGCCTCTGCTGGTTGCTCTGGCTCTGCTGATGGCGGCTATTCCCGGACAGGCTCAGCCCAAGCGTAACGTCAACCTGCTGGTCAACCCTGGCTTCGAGCGGGCTGAGCACGACGCCCTGCCGCCCTGGACCCCCTATGGCAAGGGCTTCGCGCTGGCGGCCGGGGGGCATTCCGGGCGGCAGGCCATCGTCTGCCGGGCCGGGGACAATGACACGATCCTGGGCATCGGGCAGGAGGTGACGTTCGATCCGCCGCTGCGGCACCCGTTCAAGATCTCGGGGTGGAGCAAGGCCAAAGAGGCCGCGGGCGGCGGCGACTACTGCATCTACCTGGACTGCTTCTACGACGACGGGACGCCGCTGTGGGGCGTGAAGGCGCCGTTCGCCACCGGCACCCACGACTGGCAGTACAGCGAGAACACCTTCGCGCCAGACAAGCCCATCCGCAAGATCCAGTACTTCGTGCTGTTCCGTCGCTGCCGGGGAGAGGTCTGGTTCGATGACTTCTCCCTGTCGCTGGCGCCGTTTGAGGTGCAGGCGGAGCAGCTCCTGCCCAGCGTGTACGGGGGCAACAGTGTCGACTACGCGGCCCGGCTGTCCATCCCGGCCCAGTGGGAGGCCGTGGTGCAACGGGGCGGGCAGACGGTGTTCAGCCAGCAGGGGCACGGCACGGGCGTCGCGATGAGCTGGAACGGCCGCGATACGAACGGGAAGCTGCTGCCCGGCGGCAGCTATGGACTGCGCGTGACCGCGAAGGACGACCTGCTCGGGGAGCAGATGACGATCGCAAAGCGCACCACGACCAGGTCGGGGCCGGGACAGGGCTACCTGGCATGGACCGACACGGGGATGGAGCGCACGCTCATCAATCGCCTGCCACGGCCCGACCGCAAGCTGCAGGCGGCCATGTCGCTGGCCCGCAACGAGTACGAGAGCTGCCAGGTTGCCCTGCGCACCAGTCCCCAGCAGGAGCTGCAGGGCTGCCGGGTGAGCTTCAGCAACCTGAAGGGGCCCGGCGGGGCGACCCTCGGCCGGGAGAACCTGCAATGGCACCTGGTCGGCTTCGTGGAGATGACGGCGCTGGCGCCCGGGGCGACGCTGCCCGATGACGCCGTGCCCGGCTGGTGGCCGGACCCGCTGCTGCCGGTGCGCAGCTTCACCGTGCCGCCGGCGACGACGCAGGCGGTGTGGCTGACGGCGTATGCGCCGCGCGGGACCAAGGCGGGGGACTACACGGGGGCGGTGACCATCACCCCGACCAACGCGCGGGCGCTGAAGGTCCCGCTGCGGCTCACCGTCTATGGGTTCGACCTGCCGACCCAGGGGCACCTGAAGACGGCCTTCGCGCTGATGGACGGGTACCTGGAGAAGCTGTACGGCAAGCCCCTGACGCCCGAGTTGCGGCGCAAGTACGGCGACTTCGTGCTCCAGCACCGGCTCAACCCCGACGACATCTCGCGCACCGACCCGCCGGACGTCGAGGACATCGCCTACTACAACGACCGGGGGCTGAACGCCTTCAACGTCATCAACATGGTGCAGCCGCGCGGGAACCGCACCTGGGTGTGCTGGAGCCCGCTGGAGGTGTACACGCCGACGTTCAAGCAGCAGCTCATCGCGCGCCTGGACCCGTACGTGGCCGAGCTGAAGCGGCGCGGACTGGAGAAGAAGGCGTATGTCTACACCTTCGATGAGCGGGGCGAGGACTTCTATCCGGTGATGAAAGAGTACTTCGGGCTCATCAAGGAGCGCTATGGCATCCCGACGCTGACCACGGCGCAGGTGGCGCAGGACCCGCAGGTGATGCGGGACATCAATGTGGACTGGAACTGCCCGCTCACGCCGCGCTATCACGCGGAGGAAGCGGACCGGTGCCGGCAGGCGGGGCAGCAGGTCTGGGCCTACGTGTGCTGCGGGCCGCGCAAGCCCTACGCCAACTTCCTGGCCGATGACGCGCTGATCGAGGCGCGGCTGATCTGGTGGCAGGCCTACCAGCAGAAGATGGACGGGTTCCTGTACTGGGGGCTGAACATCTGGGGGCGGCCGCACAACGACGCCCTGATTGACCCCGACAGGGACGGGCCGCGGCTGCGCTGGAGCATCACCACCGGGGGCAAGGAGGCGTGGCTGCAGAGCCTCCACGGCGACGGGGAGTTGCTGTATGCCGGGCAGAACGGGCCGCTGGGGTGCATCCGGCTGGCGAACATCCGCGACGGGCTGGATGACTACGAGTACCTGTGGCTGCTGGGACAGATGACGGGCGCCCCCGAGCAGGCGCGGGCGGCATGCCGGCCTGTCAGCAGCGACCTGACGACCTTCACCCGCGACCCGCAGGTGCTGCTCGCGCAGCGGGAGCGGATGGCGCGGAAGATTGAGGCGTTGGCGGGGAAGCGGTAGGACGGCGGCCCTCACGCCCTGGCCCCCTCTCCTGGCGACCGCAGGTCGCAGGGGAGAGGGGGAAACGGCAACGGCGTCCTCACCCCTACCCCTCTCCCTCGGCCCACTGCGCGGGCCTCCGGAGAGGGGAGCGGCATACGGCGGCCTACCCCCTGCCCCCTCCGGAGACGCTGCGCGTCTGACGGGGAGGGGGGAACGGCGACGGCTCGAGGCATAGTGCAGGATTGGCTCAAGGAGCGACCCGAAAGACCAAAAGGGCATTCACAGAAGCATGGCGAAAGAGGTAAACTACCGTGTGGCTTTGCTGCTGACCGCCCGTCGGGGGGCGGCCTGAACGGGGCGTGTGGGTATTCGTGTTCCTGTAGTGAACTGTCATCGCTCGTGACGATCCCCCCGCGGGGTGAAGAGGTGATCGCATGGCTACGGACGATGTTTCACCGGAACGCACGCGTGCCTTCTATAAGTTCAAGGAAGCCGAACAGCAGGTGCAAAAGCACCACTATGACCACGCGCTGGAGCTGGCCCACGACGCGCTCGACATAGACCCCACCTTTGCCGAGGTGCGGTTCTGGATTGCCGACCTGTACCGGCGCCAGGACAAGGCGCGCAAGGCGTCGCTGGTGTACCAGGAGATATTGCACCAGGACGGGACCAATGAGCAGGCCTGGGCGGCCCTGCGCGAGATTGACCCCGCCGCAGCCGAACGGCTCACACGCCTGCGTGACATCGCTCCGGACCCCTTTGTGGCCCAGCGCGGAGCCGCGGCGGCGGATGATCTGGATGACCTGGGCGGCCTGGCCGATGAGTTCGCCGAGGAACAGCCCGAGGAGGAGCTGATCCTCGCCCGCGACGTGGCGGTGGATGACCTGGGAGATGTAGCCGAGACCGGCGGCGTGCAGGCGATGCTGGAGGCCGAGGTCGGCAGCATCACCGGCGTGCAGCCGGCGCACGGGAGTGGGGCGGAGGTCGCCGGCGACGACCTGGGGGCCGAGGACGAGGCGGGGCCGCCGGACTGGCTCTATGAGGAAGACCTCAAGTACCGTGACCGGATGGCGCAGAGCCGGGTCTACACCAAACTCCTGCCGGACATCGTGGACTTCTGGCGGGATGACGACAAGTGGGACACCGCCATCAGCGGGTCGGTGCACTTCGACGCCAAGCGGCACCCCGGAGTGATCGAGGTGTGCCGAGAGGTGGAGACGCGGCTGGGGGCGCCGCAGTGGAACCTCTACGTGTGCCCGGAGCGTCGCATGGTCAGTTGCATCACGCGCGGCAACCCGCCGACAATGTCGCTGACCACGGGCTGCCTGAACGCGCTGACGCACGACGAACTGCTGTTCATGGTCGGGCGCTTCACGACGATGGTGGTGGCGGGGCACGTGCCGTTCATACAGATGACGATGCTGACGCTGGAGCGCAGCCCCCGCACCATCACCGATGTCGAGACGGACATGCTGGACCTGCTCAAGGACCAGCACGCGGGCTGGGACGCGGGCGTGCACCGCGAGGACCGCATGAAGCTGGGGCAACTTTGCCATGCGTGGCAGCAGCGGGCGGAACTAACGGCCGACCGCGGGGGGTTGATATGTTGTGGTAACCTCGACGTCGCCTGCAATGCCATCGCCCGGCTGACGGCGCCGGACTCCACTGCGGCGCAGACGGCGAGCGCCCAGGTCCTGGCGGAGAAGTTCAAGGGCCAGGATGTGGGGCAACTGGCCGCCATTCCTCCCAAAGAGGACCCCGTACGCCACGAGGGCTATGCCCTCTACCGCGTCAAGATGCTGCGCTGGTGGGCCAAGACGCCGCAGGGGCAGGCTCTCCTGGCGCCCTGATGAAGCCGTAGTACCGCGACGCGCTGCCTTCTCATGACGACAGACCGACTGGTAGCCCGGGGATAGTCGGGCTGTCTGAGTGTGTTCGCCTCACGTCACACCGTCCGTGATCCGCCCGGTCTGGACCGGCGTCGTGCCCGGAGGTCTTAGTTGTCAGCTCACGAACGCTTGGAAGCCCACCGCCGCAAGCCGCAAACCCTCGCCTCAACGGCTGTTCTCATCATCGGTGGCAGTTCCTACTTCAGTATGCTGGTGGGGGTGCTACGCTCGGTCCTGGTCATGCGCCTGGTCGGCCCGGCCCCTCAGGGCGTCCGCCGCATCGTGGACCTGATCCTCAAGTACGCCACCAACTCCCACCTGGGCATCCTGCATGGCACGAACAAGGAACTGCCCATCTACCTGGGGCAGAACAACGCCGAGATGGTGCAGGAGGTGGAGGATGTCGGCGTGACGTGGGTGGTGGGGCTGACGCTGATCGCGTCGGTGGCGATGCTCATCGTAGGGCTGATGAACCCCACCGGGCAGCGCGTGACGTCCATCGCCATCATGATCGGGGCGGGGCTGCTGCTGGTGGGCCAGACCGCGACGCTGTACCGGACCATCGCGCGGGCGTGGGGGCACTTCCGAGCCCTGGGCCTGGTGGCCGGGGTAGAGACGATCACGACGTTCGTCTTCACGCTTGCGGGGGCGTATGGCTTCTACCACTTTGGGCACGAGAACCAGCACCGCGAGTACGCCGTGCTGGGGGCGATGCTGGGGGGGCTGCTGGCCAACTGTGTGTCCCTGATCCTGCTGGGCGCGCTGTCGCCCATCCGAGTGCGCATCCGGTTTGACGTCCAGCTGGGCTGGGAGTTGGCCAAGGCCGGGCTGCCGATCGCCGCGATGATCTTCGCCGACACCTTCTTGCGAACGGTGGATGGCGCGATCATCACGGCGTGGTACGGCTCGTACTGGTTCGGGCTCTATAGCATGGCCATGCAGATGGCGGGCTACCTGTACGCCATCCCGGAGGCCGCCGGGTTCGTGATCTGGCCGAAGATCCTGCAGGCGTTCGGAGCGGCCAACGGCGACCAGCAGGCGCTGCGGCGGCAGGTCGTGCTGCCGACGATGATCGCGGGGATGTTCATGCCGACGATCGCCGGGATGGCCTATGTGCTCCTGCCGCCGGTGGTCAATGCCGTGCTGCCCAAGTTCATGCCGGCCATGGGGGCCACGCAGATCCTGGCCCTGGCCAGCGTCTTCCTGGCGTTGCCGATGGCCACCAACAGCCTCCTGATCGCCCTGAACAAGGGCCACCACGTGGTGCTGTATAAGCTGGTGGGGGCGGCCGTCGTGGCCGCCGGGTGTCTGGTTCTGGTCCGCCGCGGGGAGCATGAGCTGGTCACATTCGCCGTCGTGGCCAGCTTCGGCTATGCGGTCGCCGCGATCCTGAGCGTGGGGCTGGTGCTGCCGCAGTATGAGGGGAGCTTCCTGCGGCGGGTGGAACTGCTGTTCGGCACGTTCAGCCCCTTCGTGTGGGCGTGCTGCGCCCTGCTGCTGTCACGGGTGGTGGGCAGCATCTTCATGGTTCCGGACGGTGCAAGCTTCGTCTGGGCCGGCCTGCGGCTGGGGCTGTTCCTGGCGCTGATGGTCCCGGTGCTGCTGTTCGGCAATAGCCAGACCAAGCTGGGACATGAGCTGCGCCAGATGCGCGAATCCTGGAACCGGAGTGAAGAGACCGACCATGAAACCGACGCTTGAGCTGCTCCAGGAGATCACCGAACTCGACGGCCCGTCGGGCTATGAAGCGCCGGTGGGGCGCTATGTGGCCGAGGCCCTCGCCGGGACGGGCGAGATCAGCCGCGACAACCTCGGCAGCGTCATCTGTCGCCAGCCCGGCACGGCGGGCGAGCCGCGGATCATGGTTGCCGGCCACATGGACGAGATCGGCTTCATGGTCAAGCTGGTGACCAAGGAGGGGTTCGTCAAGTTCGCGCCCCTGGGTGGCTGGTGGAGCCAGGTGCTGCTCGCCCAGCGTGTCCGCATCCTCACCAACAAGGGCCCGGTGACGGGCGTGGTCGGGAGCAAGCCCCCGCACCTGCTGCGTGACGGCAAGCGCAACGAGGTCGTGGAGATGCAGGACATGTTCATTGATGTCGGGGCGACGGACCGGGAGCAGGCGCAGGAGGCGTTCGGCATCCTGCCCGGTGACCCCATCGTCCCCGACAGCCCCTTCGCGGCGATGGCCGATGAGCAGATGCTGCTGGCCAAGGCCTGGGACGACCGGGCCGGGGTGGCGATGTTCATCGAGGCGCTCTGGCAACTGGCCGAGAGTGAACATCCCAACACGGTCTACGGGGTGGGGACGGTGCAGGAGGAAGTGGGGCTGCGCGGGGCCCAGACGGCGGCCGAGGCCGTGCAGCCACACGTGGCGCTGGTCTCCGAGACGGCCATCGCCGGGGACATGCCGGGCATCGAGGAGCATGAGTCACCGGTGAAGATGGGCCAAGGGCCGGTCATCTATGTGCTGGATGGCAGCATGATCCCGAACCTGCGCCTGCGCGACCTGGCCCTCGAGACTTGCCGGCAGGAGGGTCTCCCCTACCAGACGACCGTCCTCGAGCGCGGGGGAACCGACGGCGGACGCATCCACGTTTATGCAAGAGGCGTGCCGAGCCTGGTCATCGGCGTGCCCACCCGACACATTCACTGCCACGCCGGCCTCATGCACCTGCGGGACTACCAGCAGTGCGTGCAGTTGCTGGTGGCCCTGTGTCGGAAGCTGGATGCCGCGACCGTGGCGGCGCTGACCGCCGAGTAGATCCTGATAGAACATGTCCGGGCCGGATGTACGAGCGGTCACCGACCGCTCGTACACGCGGTTTCGCCTCGTGATTCCGGACCCCAGGGAGCGATTGCCTTGGACCTCAAGCAACTGGAAGAGCACATCGAGCAGAAGAGCCGGTGGGTCAAGCGCGTCAAGGCCGAGATCGGCAAGGTGATCGTCGGTCAGGACTACCTGGTTGACCGCCTGCTCACCGCGCTCGTGGCCGACGGCCACGCGCTGCTGGAGGGCGTGCCGGGTCTGGCCAAGACCCTGGCGGTGCGGACGCTGGCCCAGACGCTGGACACGAAGTTCCAGCGCATCCAGTTCACGCCCGACCTGCTCCCCGGCGACATCGTCGGCACGATGATCTACAACGAGAAGGAGCATGAGTTCTTCGCGCGCAGGGGACCGATCTTCGCCAACCTGGTGCTGGCCGACGAGATCAACCGCGCGCCCGCGAAGGTGCAGAGCGCGCTGCTGGAATCGATGCAGGAGCGGCAGGTGACCATCGGCGAGCAGACCTTCCCGCTGCCGGGGCCTTTCCTGGTGCTCGCGACGCAGAACCCCATCGAGCAGGAGGGGACGTATCCGCTGCCCGAGGCGCAGGTGGACCGCTTCATGATGAAGCTGAAGGTGGACTACCCGACGCGCCCGCAGGAACTGGACATCCTGCGCCGCTGGACCGGGCTGGAAGAGCCGAAGGCGGGGCCGGTGGCGACCATCGCCGAGATCATGGAAGCGCGGCAGGCCATCCACGCCATCCACATGGAGGAAGTGCTGGAGCGCTACATCGTGGACCTGGTGTGGGCCACGCGCGAGCCGGCGGCGGCAGCCAAGGAGATCCGCGAGCGGTGGCGCAAGAGCCCCGAACGCACGGCCGCCGGCCACACCGCCGCGGTCGAGGAGAACCTGACCCGGCTGCAGGAGTGCGAGTCGCTGATCGAGTACGGCGCCTCGCCCCGCGCCACGCTGTACCTGGCGCTGTGCGCCCGCGCCAATGCCTTCATCCGCGGACGCGCGTATGTCACGCCCGATGACGTGCTGGAGGTCGGCATGGACGTACTGCGCCACCGCATCATCGTGTCCTACGAGGCCGAGGCGGAGATGATCGGCAGCGAGGACATCGTGCGGCGGGTGTTTGAGACCGTGGAGATACCGTGAACGGCCGGGACGGCAACGGCGGGAACGGTGAGGCGGGAACGGTGAGGCGGGACCACGGGAACGGTTGGCGCGAGGGTTGTAGTGCGGGCTTCCAGCCCGCCCTGAGTCCTCGGGCCTGACCTGGTGCGGGCTGGAAGCCCGCACCACGCCCAAGGGCCGCGTGGGCGCGCGTGTCCTCACGCGCGCAGCCGTGCCAGACGCCCGACGCGGATCGGAAGCCCGCCCTACGAGACCAGGGCGGGGCGTCGTGGCAGACCCTCGATGGACTGAAATGTAGCTGCAAGACCATGCTGCCAACCGAACTGCTGCGCAGAATCCGCCAGATCGAGATCCGCACGGATCACCTCGCCAACGACGTGTTCGCCGGCGCCTACCAGTCCACGTTCAAGGGACATGGCATGGAGTTTGCGGAGGTGCGCGAATACCAGGCCGGTGACGACGTGCGGACCATTGACTGGCGCGTGAGCGCTCGCACGGGCCGGCCCTATGTGCGCAAGTATGTCGAGGAGCGCGAGCTGACCGTGATGCTGGTGGTGGACGCCAGCGGCAGCATGAACTTCGGCACCGCCGAGACCACCAAGGCCGAGACGATGGCCGAGGCGGCGGCCACGCTGGCCTTCTCCGCCATCCGCAACAACGACAAGGTGGGGCTGCTGATCTTCACCGACCAGGTGGAGACCTACGTGCCCCCGCTCAAGGGGCGGCGGCAAGTGCTGCGCGTCATCCGCGAGATCCTGTACGCCAAGCCCCAGAGCCCTCGCACGGACCTGGCGCGCGCACTGGAGTATGTCAACCATGTGCTCACCCGCCGGGCCATCCTGTTCGTGATCTCCGACTTCCTCACCGGCGGCTATGCCAAGCCGCTGCAGGTGGCGGCGCGGCGGCATGATGTGGTGTGTCTGCGGGTCGAGGACCCGCGCGAGGTGACGGTGCCGCCGGCCGGGCTGTTCGAGCTGGAGGATGCCGAGACCGGCGCGCGGCGGATCGTGGACCTGTCCGAGGCGCTGGCCGAGACCATGCGCTTCCAGGCCACCCAGCGCAAGGGGCAGCTCAAGCAGACCCTGGCGCGCTACCACGCGGACCTGATCGAGATCCAGGCCGGGCAGGCGCCCGCCGAACCCCTCATGGCGTTCTTTGAGAGGCGGGCGAAGCGGCGATGAGCGGCCTGACGGCGGAACGGCAACGGCGTCCTCACCCCTACCCCTCTCCCTCGCTCCGCTGCGCTACGCTCCGGAGAGGGGAACGGCAGCCTCACCCCTTGCCCCTCTCCCTCGCTCCGCTGCGCTGCGCTCTGGAGAGCGGGGGACGACTCTGGGCGACCTTTGCTGGACACAGGAGTCCGTTGCCGTTGCCAGACACCAACCGCCACACGTCGGTCAAAGCCGCCAACATGTCTACACCCTCCACCCCTCCCCCGTGGGGAGGGGTCGCTGCGAAGCAGCGGGGGTGGGTTGCCGCTCTCGCGCTGTTGCTCCTGGCTCTCCCCCACCTCGCCGGCGCCGCGGGGACCATTGAGGCCACCGTGGACAAGCAGAAGGTGACTGTGGGCGAACCGTTCGTCTACATGGTTAACATGCTCGTGCCGCAGGGGGCCCAGGAGGACCTGCCCGGGGAGAAGGCCACCTTCAAGGGCCTGGAGGTCCGCAACTACCAGCCGCAGGAAGTCCCGCAGACCGATGGCAGCCGGCAGGTTGTGCTGCGCTACACGCTCGTGTGCTTCGATGTCGGCCTGGCCGGGATCAAGGACTTCCGCGTGCCGGTGCGGATGCCCAACGGCGACCAGGAGAAGTGGCTGGCCCCGCCGTGCGAAGTGACCATCGCCAGCGTGCTCCCCGAGAAGGGCCAGGTGCAGCCCAAGGGGTTTGCCGGGCCGATCATGCTGCCCTCAAGCTGGACGCAGTGGCTGTGGGCGGCGCTCATCGCCCTGCTGATCCTGGGGGCTGTGGTCGCAGCGATCATCCTGTGGCGGCGACGCCGACAGGCCCGGCCGACCGTGGAGCCCGAGCGCCTCCTGGCGCCAGATGAGGCGGCGCTGGCGGCGCTGGGGCGGCTGCGTGAGGAGGATCTCGTCGCGACCGGCAGCTTCCTGGCGTTCTACCAGCGGCTCGATGAGATCCTGCGGGCGTGGCTGCAGGCGCGGTTCGACATCCCCGCCCTGGAACGCACGACGATGGGGACGATGTACTTCCTGCGCGCGCGGCGCGAGGCTGACTCGTGGCGCACGGGCGTCCTGGAGTTGCTGCACGCCGCCGACCGCGTGAAGTTCGCGAACCTGCCCCCGAGCGATGGCGAGGCCTATGAGCATGTGGAGCAGGCGGCGCAGGTGATCGAGACGGCCAAGCAAGCCGTGGCAGAGGCGGAAGCCGAGGCTGCGGCCCGGGCCGCAGCCGAAGCACAGGTGGCTGAGGCGAAGCAGCGGGGGGGGCGCCGGCGATGACCTTCGCCGATCCGTGGATGCTGCTGCTGCTCCTCCTGCTGCCGGTGATCGGCTGGCGTCTGGCGCGCCCGGGCAAGACGGGCAGCGCGGTCTCGACCTATCCGGACCTGCGGCTGACCATGGCCCGCGGGCGCTCGGCCCGACCGTGGCTCGCGCGGCAGTTGCCGTGGGTGCGGCTGCCGGCGCTGGCCCTGCTGATCGTGGCCTGCGCGCGCCCGCAGGCCCCTGCCGGCGTGCGGGAGATCGGCGGCGCGGGCATTGACATCATGCTGGTGCTCGACATCTCCGGCAGCATGCAGGCCGAGGACTTCAAGCCCAAGAACCGCTTCACGGTGGCGCGCGAGGTGCTGCGCGAGTTCATCAGCAACGCCGGCGCCAATCGCCTCGGCCTGGTCGTCTTCTCCGGCAAGGCCTTCACACAGAGCCCCCTGGCCGCCGACCACCAGATCGTGAGCCAGTTGCTCGACCGCGTGCACATCGGGATGCTGGAGGACGGGACGGCCATCGGCATGGCCATCGCCACCGCCGCGCACCGGCTGCAGGCATCCCAGGCGCGCAGCAAGGTCATCATCCTGCTGACCGACGGGGTCAACAACCGGGGCGAGGTGGACCCGCCCACGGCGGCGGAGGCGGCGGCGGCCCTGGGGATCAAGATCTATGCCATCGGTGTCGGCAAGGAGGGCGGGGCGCCGGTGCCCGTGCCCGGAGCGCTGCTCGGGCCGCGCTATCTGACCGACCCCAAGACCGGGCGCGTGCTGATGACCAAACTGGACGAGCCGATGCTCAAGAAGATCGCGCAGATCACGGGCGGGAAGTACTTCCGGGCCACGGATGCCCAGGCGCTGCGCCAGATCTACGACCAGATTGACAAGATGGAGAAGTCGGAGTTCACCGCCAAGCGCGAGCGGCGCTATACGGAGCTATTCGGCAAGTACGCCGCCTGGGGCCTGGGGCTGCTGGTGCTGCAGACGCTGCTGGGAGCGACGTGGCTGCGCAAGGCGCCTTGACGGCGAGGGGGCTGTCCCGCGGGCCGTACCCGCGGGGCTGTCCCCGACGACGAATGCAGAGGGGGGTCAGCCCCCTGCGGATCAACTGCGTTGACCCTCCGGGGACAGACCCCGTGACACCATGACTAACTACTTCAAGTGGGGACAACCTGAGGTGCTGGTGTGGCTGTGGGTGGCGCCGGTGCTGGCGCTGCTGGCGTGGCGGGCCATCCTGCTGCGGCTCGCGGCGGCGCGGCGGTTCTGCCCCACCGCGGGGGACCGACGCCTGGCGCTGCGGCCGCTGCTGGAGCGGCTGGTGCTGCGCTATGGGTTGGTAGTGCTGGCGACGGCGCTGCTGGTCGTGGCGCTGGCGCGGCCGCAGGTGGGGACGCACCGCGAGCGGGCGCAGCGCAAGGGCGCCGACATCGTGCTGGTGATGGACACCAGCCTGAGCATGGCGGCGGCCGACATGCAGCCCAACCGGCTGACGGCGGCGAAGCTGGCGGCCATCAACCTCGTCAACCGCCTGCCCAACGACCGCTTCGGGATGATCGTCTTCTCGGGTGATGCGCACCTGTACTGCCCGATCACCATTGACCATGACGCGGTGCAGATGTTCGTTGACTCGGTGGAGGTGGGCGCGTCGCCGCAGCCCGGGACGTCGCTCGCGGCGGCGCTGCAATCCGCGGGCGAGGCGCTGGGCAACAGCGAGAGCAAGCACCGCGCCATCGTGGTGCTGAGCGACGGGGAGGACCTGGCCGGGCAGATGCTCGAGTCCGCCGGGCGGGTGGTCCGCGAGACCGCCGCCCGCATCGAGGTGCTGGGCTTCGGCAGCCCGCAGGGGGAGCCCATTCCCATCAAGGACGAACAGGGGAACGTGCGCGGGTTCAAGACCGATGAGAAGGGCCAGACCGTGATGTCGAAGCTGGGTGAGGAGGGGCTGCAGCAACTGGCGACGGTCGGCAAGGGCATGTACTTCCGCGCCATGACCCAGGGGGCGACCGATGAACTGGCCGGGCGCCTGGAGGCCATGGAGGGATCGCAGGTGGGGATGATGCTCTACACCGACTACGGCGAGCGCTTCCAGTGGCCGCTGGGGCTGGCGCTGGTGCTGCTGGCGCTGGAGGCGGTGCTACCGGAGCGGGTGCTGCGGCGGCGCAGGCAGGAGGCGGCGCATGAGCAGGGCTAACCGGCGTGTCATCTCCCTGGTGACGTTGCTGCTGGGGCTGCCCTGGCTGGTGGGCTTTACCTTCCCCGGCGGGCTGCAGCGGCTGTGGCGGCAGGCGGACCGGGCCTTCAAGCGACAGCAGTACGACCGGGCCGAACAGCTCTATGACCAGGCGCGGCAGCAGCAGCCGGACGAGTGGCGGCTGGCGTTCAACACCGCCGTGGCGCAGGCGGCGGGGAAGAAGCTCGACGTGGCCGCCAAGGGCTTTGAGAAGATCGCCGCCAGTGGCCCGCAGGAGTTGCGCGAGCCCGCGGAGTACAATGCGGGCAACTGCTACCTGGCCCAGCAGCAGAAGGACCAGGCGATTGAGCACTACAAGCGGGCGCTGTATCTGAACCCCAACGACATGAACGCCAAGTGGAACCTGGAGCTGGCCAAGCGCCAGCAGAAGCAGGACCAGCAGCAGAAGCAACAGCAGAAGCAGCAACAGAAGCAGGACCAGAAGAAGCAGAACCAGCCGCAGAAGCAGGACCAGCAGAAGAAGCAGCAACAGCAGCCCCAGGACCGGAAGATGGACAAGGACGAGGCGCGGCGCCTGCTGCAGTCGTTGAGCCAGGCCGACCGTGACCTGCAAAAGAAGATGGCCAAGCAGCGCCAGCAGCCGTTCCGCGAGGCGCGGCCGACCAAAGACTGGTAACGATGCACAGGCATGCCCGTCGTCCACGGTGGCTGGTGATCGGGGCCCTGCTGGCCCTGCCCGCTTGCGCAGGCGCGCAGGCGCAGGTCACCGCGCGCGTGGACCAGCAGGCGGTCAGCCAGGACGAGACGGTGCAGTTGACCGTGACCGTGTCGGGCAGCGGCCTGAGCATGCTCACCGAACCGACGTTGCCGGACCTCAAGGGCTTCCGTGTCGCCGGCACCTCCACCCAGCAGTCCATCTCGCTCGTGGGCGGGTCCATGCAGTCGAGCATGAACTACGTCTATGACCTGGAGCCCACCCGCACCGGCAAGCTGACCATCCCCCCCGTCACCGTGACCCTCGGCGGCAAGAGCTACCACACGCAGTCGTTCAGCATCATCGTCACTCCCGGCACGGGTGGGGGGGGCAGACGGGTGACACCGAACGTGCCCTTCGGCAGCGATCCCTTCGGGAGCCTGCCCGCAGGCCAGTCCGCGGACGTCAAGCAGACGGTGGACCGCAAGACTGTGTACGCGGGGCAGCAGATCACCTACACCTTTGCGTTCCTGCAGTGCGAGCAGCTCTTCGGGGATGTGCAGTACTCGCCGGCGGACACGCCCGGGTTCGTGGCCGAGGAGCTGCCCAATCCGCCCAACTCCACCGAGACGATCGGGGGGCGGACGTATTCGGTGCAGCGCCGGATGAAGGCCCTGTTCGCGACTTCGCCGGGCAAGCACACCATCGGCCAGGCGAGCGTCGCGGTGACGATGGACCCGATGCTGGGCTCCGAGGACCTCGTGGCCGACCCGGTGGGGGTGCAGGTGCTGCCGCTGCCGACGGCGGGGCAGCCGGCCAGGTTCAGCGGGGCGGTGGGGTCGTTCGCGGTGCGCCTGCGGGTGGACCGGCAGGCTGTGCGGGCCGGGGAGACGCTCAACTGCGTGGTGGAGGTCAGCGGCAGCGGGAACATCCGGTCGCTCGGCGAGCCCGATCTGGCGCTGCCGGACTGGGTGCGGGTGTACAAGGCGGGCGAGAACCGCCGGGTGAGCCCCGGCGGCGGTGGGGGCGGCCCGGCCGTCATCGGCGGGACGGCCACGTTCTCCTACCTGCTGCTGCCGCGCCAGGCCGGGACGCTGCGCGTGGGCCCGGTCAGCTACGCCTACTTCGACCCGCAGGCCCGTGCGTACCGCACGGCAACCAGCCAGGGGGCGGAGATCACCGTCACGCCGGGGTCGGGCACGGCCGCGCCCGTGGTCCCGGCGGATAACCTGCGCCCGGTGAAGACGGAGAGCGGCCGGGGTGTGACGCGACCGTGGGCGGGGCAGCGCTGGCTATGGTTCGTGCTCGCGCTGCCGCTGCTGGTGGTGCTGTGGGCGGGGCGGCAGCGCTGGGAGGCGGAGCGGCTGTTGGCGGCGCCGGAGCACGCGCGCGCCGGCAACGCCCTGGCCCTGGTGCACAAGCGCTTTGACCTCGCCGAGAAGGCCCTGGCCGCCGGCAACCACGATGTGTTCTATGAGGGTCTGCACGCGGCGCTGCTGGACTACATCGCCGACCGGACGACGGCGCCGCCGTCGGGGCTGACGGCCGAGGTGGCCTGCGACCTGCTCGCCGCGCACGGCGCCGATCAGCCACTGGCCGAGGTGGCGCGGGCGCTGGTGGAGCGCACGGCGGCGGGGCGCTTCGCGCCGGGCGCGACTGATCCGGGCAAAGCTCAACAACTCGTGATCCAGTGCCGGCAGACGGTGGCGGCGTTGCAGCGGCAGGTGAGGCCCGATGCGTAGGCTCCTGCCGGCGGCGCTCATGTGGGTCGCTCTGCTCGCAGCGGGCGGGGGGCACGCGCAGGGAACCTCTCCCTTTGTCGCCGGGAACGCCTACTACCAGCGCGGCGACTACGAGTTCGCGCGGCAGCAGTATCTGGCGCAGTTGCAGCAGGGCCCGGTGACCCCCGCGTTGCTCTATGACCTGGGGAATGTGTCGCTCAAGCTGCAGCAGCCCGGCTGGGCCGTCCTGTACTATGAGCGGGCGGCGCTGTATACTCCGCGTGACCGGGACTTGCGGGCGAACCTGGCGGTCGCGCTGGCGAGCCGCCGGGCGCCGCCGGTTGGCGACGCGCCGGGCTGGCTGGAGTTCATCTGGCAGAACGCGCGGCAACTGTTCACGCTCAATGAGCTGACGGGCGCCACGATCCTGCTATATCTGGCGTCGTGCGGCCTGCTCGTGTGGCGCTTCCGCACGCGGGAGTTCCGCCGCCGCTACCTGTGGCTCATGGTGGCGACGCTGGTGCTGCTGGTGCTGGTGGGGACGCTGGCGGCCAGCAAGTGGCGGTCGGACTGGGACCCGGCGCGATCGGTGGTCGTGACGGATGGGACGCTGTACGCCGGGCCGGCGGACACCTTCCCGGCGGTGCGCAGCGTCTACCAGGGGGAGCTGGCGCGCGCGCTGCGGCACGAGGGGTTCTGGTGCGAGGTGGACCTGGAGAACGGCAGCCAGGGCTGGGTGCTGCAGTCGGCCGTCGAGCCGGTGGTGCGGTAAGGAATGGCGGTTGAGGCGGGCTTCCCCGGCGAAGCCCTCCGACGGAGGGACTCTTGCGAGCCGAGCGCTTACGCCCGTTCTACTACATCGGCGCCGGAGTGATCCTGCAGGGCCTGTCGCCGGTCCTGACCAAGCTGCTACTGACCAGCCTGTCGCCGGCCACGGTGGTCGGCGCGCGCTACCTGATCGCGGTGCTGTTCCTGCTGCCGTTCGGCTGGCGGCACACTTCGCCCCACGAGCACGAGCCGCCACGGCGGCGCGACTGGGTGGCGCTGTTCCTGGTGGGGGCGCTGGGTTCGGGCCTGGCCGCCCTGCTGTTCACCCGCGCCATTGACCTGACCTCGGCGGGCATCGCGACCTCTCTGTCCAAGACGGCTCCCATCTTCGTCGCCTTCTTCGCCTACTTCACGCTCAAGGAGCGCGTCACGTCGGCGCGGCTGCTGCTGGTGGGGCTGATGGTGGCGGCGGACCTGCTGATCGGCGCCGGGGAGATGCGCGCGGGGACGGAAGTCGGCCAGCGCCTGCTGGGGGACGGCATGGCCATCGGCGCCGGGGCGTTGCGCGCCATGGCGGAGATCCTCAGCAAGACGTCACTGCGGCGCTTCTACCCCTCGACCGTGGCCCTGTGGCGCTTCGGGATCGGCTTCGCGTTCACGGGGATCATCGCCGGGGTCAGTGGCGAGGTCGGGGCGCTGCGGCTGCTGGAGCCGCGGGAGTGGTGGCTGCTGCTGGTGCTGGGGATTGGCTGCACGAGCCTGTCCATGACATTGTACTACCGGGGCCTGCGCGAAGTGCCGGCCCACGTGGCGGTCAGCCTGCGCCTGCTGTCGGCGATCGTGACGGTGCTCATATCGTGGGTGGTCCTGGGCGAGGCGCTCAACGCCCTGCACATCGCGGGCATCGCGATCCTGGTGGCGGGGGCGTACCTGATCGTGGTGCGCACCACGCGGCAGCCGGTGCATCGGGCCGCGCCCGCGGAGGCCGCGGGCCCCGGGGTGCGCCTGGGGCCGATGCAGACCCTGCGGGGCCGCGTGGCCGTGATGGTCGCCAGCATGATCGTCCTGACCGTCACCGCAGCCACCGTACTGTCGGTGCAGCACACGTGGACGGTGCTGAACGACCAGGTGCGGCTGACGATGGTGAAGACGGCCACGATGATCCTGCAACTGCGAGGCGTCGCCCAGCCGCCCAGTCCCGAGACCTACCGGCAGTACCTGGACCGTGTCCTGCGCGACAGCTTCACGGGGCGCTTCTACTCGGTGGACATCGAGTACCTGTGCGTGCTGGACGGTCAGGGGAATGTCATCGCCTTCGCCCGGCGCAGCGAGCTGGACATCCGCGACGCCCGCGGCCAGCCGATGCTCGGGGACGGGGAAGCGGTGGCGCTGCGCCTGTTGGAGTTGACGGAGACACGCGAGTTGCAGCGGCGGTACGACATCATCCCGATCGCCGCGGAGCTGAACCAGGGCGGGCGCGTGACGGGCATGGTCAAGATGGGGTGCCGACGCAGCCTCGTCTACCGTACCGCGTATGAGATCGCGCTGCGGAACATGAGCCTGGCGATCCTGCTCATCATCGTGGGGGTGGCCATCTCGTACCGCCTGACCGATGTGCTGGCGCGGCCGCTGGAGGACCTGGCCGGCACAGTGCGACGCGTGGCGCAGGGCGAGCTGGATGCGCCGCTGGTGCCGCTGGGCAGCCGCGAGGTCGCCAGCCTGGGGGCGTCGGTGGCGCGCATGGCAGGAGATTTGCGACAGGCGCGGATGCTGCGCGAGACGCTGGCGCGGCTGACGTGCCCGCAGGCACAGCAGGCGCCGCTGCCCCCCGTGAGCCTGTTGGTGCGCCTGGAGGGCGAGGACGGGGCAGGGCGGGAGGACCTGCTGCAGGCG
The DNA here is from genome assembly GCA_021372615.1 of bacterium. Lineage (NCBI taxonomy): Bacteria > bacterium. Next base: position 19,753 of record JAJFUB010000093.1, read on the forward strand.
CTCCTGGATGCTGTCTGCAGCAATGAGGGCCGGCTGGCGGCGGTGGCGCCCGGCCACGTGCTGGCGGTGTTTGGCGAGGCGGATCCCGAGCAGGATGATGTGCTGCGGGCGGTGGTGGCGGCGCTCGAATGGCGGGGAGCGGCCGGGGGGGCGCAAGTGGCGCTGGTGGACCTGGCGGGGGGGGAGGGCGCGACGGCGGCGGAACGGCTGGAGGCGCTGCGGGCGGTGCTAGAGCAGGCCGAGCCGGAGGGGGCGGGGGTCTACGTGACTCAGGCGGCCGCGGAGGCGGCCGGCGAGCACCTGGAGTCGGCGGCGAGCGGCGCCGGAGGGCTGCGGCGGGTGTGCGAACCGGAGGAGGGTGCCAACGAGGCCGAGACAGAAGAAGAGGAGTGGTAGTCGCGGCCATCGAGAGGCAGGGGCCGAGGAGGGTTGAAGATGTCGGGCCTGGGTACAATAAGGCCAATGTGCTACCGGGATCGGTGGAGAGGCCGTCACGGCTTCACACTCATCGAGCTGCTGGTGGTGATCGCCATCATCGCGATCCTGGCGGCCATCCTTTTCCCCGTCTTCGCCCGGGCCCGTGAGAAGGCCCGCTCCACGCGCTGCGTCGCCAACCTCAAGCAACTCGGCAACGCCATGCGCATGTACATGGATGACTACGACGGGCTCTTCCCCTGGTGTGTGGACATCGCCGACAAGAACCTGCCCGAGATCTGGAGCGACTACCCCGCCTGGCAGGTCCTGATCGCCTCCATGCCCCTCATGCACGATGTCGTGGACCCGTATGTCAAGAACAAGGAAGTGTGGCACTGCGCGTCGGACAAGGGGTTCGACGTGCTGGAGGATGCCGGCAACCTGCCGCTGCCGGCGCATCCGACCTGCTACAACGCCTTCGGGTCCAGCTACATGTACCGCACGGAGCTGACCTTCCGGCAGGCCACGCAGGAGAGCCTGCCCGACCCGGTCGCGATCAATGTCCTGTTCGACGGGAGCGGCACCTGGCACGGGGGGAATGAGTGGGGGAGCTTCCGCTGGAACGTGCTGTACGGCGACGGGCACGTGAAGACCACGAACCGTGGGCAGTACGACACAGCGTGGAACACGGCCGTGCAGTAGCGGCCACCCGACATCACGCGGGGGTGGCCAGATCGTGCAGTACCGTCTCGACCTGCTCGCGCGTGCAGGGCTTCTTGAGCAGGCCGTCGAGCCCCTCAATCTCCCCCGGGGCGATATCCCAACCGGTGATGAGCACGACCTTGATGCCCGGGCGCAGGCGGCGAGCCCTGTCGGCCAGTTGCGTGCCCGAGATGCCCGCCATGCCATAGTCGGTGATGATGGCATCGAAGGGCTGCTGCTGGAGGTGCTGCAGGGCGTCCTCGCCGGCGTAGGCAGCGGTCACCTCATGGCCGAGGCGACGCGCGACGGCGGTGACGTAGTCGGCGATCTCCGCCATGTCGTCCACGACCAGGAGGCGCAGCCTGCCGGCTGAGGCGGAGGCGCCGGTGGGAGCCGCCACTGCCTCTTCGTCCGGCTCGGAGGTAGGGAGAGTGACGGTGAAGACGGTGCCCTCGCCCGGTTGCGAGTCCACCGTGATCGTCCCGCCATGGCGCAGGATGATGCCATGGATGACGGCGAGCCCGAGGCCGCTGTTGTCGGCGCCCTTGGTGCTAAAGAACGGCTGGAAGATGTTGGCCATCGTGTCGGCGGACATGCCTGAGCCGGTGTCGCGCACTTGGAACTCCACCGTGTCGCCCTTCTGGGCGCCGGCGATGGTGATGTCGCCATCGGCAGACATGGCCTCGCAGGCGTTGACGATCAGGTTCATCAGCACGTTGCCGACCTCGCCGGCACTGGCGTGGACCGCCAGACCCGACGGGACCTCATCGTGCAGGCGGATGGTAAGGCCCTGTCGCTGGGCTACGTCGCGCCAGCGGGGACGCAGGGAGAAGATGACATCCTCGGTCAGTTCACGCAGGTCGAAGACTTGCTTGTCCAGATCGGTGCGGGCCTTGGAGAAGCGCTGGATGCGGCGCACGGTCTCGGCGCCGCGGGTGGCGGCCGCCATGATGGCGTTGAGGGAGCGCTGCTTCTGCGGGTCGTCTTCGGTCAGGAGCAGCAGGTCAGTGGGGCCGATGATGCCTGCGAGGGTGTTGTTGAGGTCATGGGCCACGCCGCCGGCAATCTGGCCCAGCGAGCGCAGGCGCTCGGTGACGATGGCCTGGCGCTCGAGCAGGCGCTGCTGGGTGACGTCCAGGCCCACGCCCACAATGCCGGTGAAGGCGCCGTCGGCATCCCGCTGGCCCACGGCGTGCCACGCGATGATGATCTCCTCGCCGCTCTTGCTGTCCCACGTGAGTTCGGCGCTGCTCCGGGGCTGCTCGCGGGCAGCCTCGAACAGCTCGGCGGCAGCCGCGCGCAGTTCGGGGGGAGCGAGGGTCTCCCAGTACGGCCGGTCGCGCAGCTCGGCGGCGGCGTAGCCGGTGATGCGCTCGCCGGCGGGATTGAGCAGCGTCACACGCCCGTCGGCGTCGGTGGCCATGATGATGGCCTCGGCGGTGTTGATGATGTTGTTGGAGAAGTCGCGTTCGCGCTGTACGGCCAGCTGCGCCAGGACGCGTTCGGTCACGTCCAGCACGTTGGCGACGACGGCAGGTTTTTGCCAGAACAGGGCGTCGGCGACCGCCACCTCACACCAGCGGGGCTGGCCCTTGAGGGGAGTGAACACGAGCAGGTTGGGCCCTACGCTGCCCCGGAGGGTCTGGCGGCGGCGCAACTGGGCCTTCAGTTCCTGGACGCCGGCGGCGGCGAAGAAGTCCCACAGCGACAGGCCGAAGCCGTCGGAGCTGAGGCAGCCGGCCATTTCGAAGAAGTATGGGTTGCCGTAGACGAGGCGCCCGTCCTGCTCGATGACGATGCCCGTCGGCGAGGCCTCGGCGAGGGCTTTGAACTGCATCTCCACCTCGCGTAGCTCGGTGCGCGTGCGCTCGTGCGAGCCGGTCACCTGGCGGGCCTGGCGCACGGCGCTGCTCATGCGCCGGACCGCCACGTGCACCAGGGCCAGCGTGGCGCCGTAGAGCCCCAGGTTCGCGATGAGAGCCGAGTCGAAGCGCTGGAGCAGTTCGGGCCGGTCGGCCAAGCCCAGGTAGGTGAAGACGAACATGATGGGGGCGCCGAGGGCGGCGAGGACGGCTGCGCGAGTGCCGAGGGTGATCTGCGCGACGACCAGCGCGACCACAAACAGAGGCCACAGCGACAAGTAGGCGTACGGGGCCGTGGTCGTGGCCTCGATGACGACGCGGGCCACCACGACCGTGACCAGCACGCTGGAGGCCAGTTGCTCGTAGCCGCGCCGGGCGAGGAGGACTGCCCCCACGAGACACAGGGCGGCAATGATCGAGACGAGGGCGGAGAACCCGTAGCGAGCGCTATCCGTCTGGATGGCGGCCGCGTGGAACCCGCAGAAGACCCCCAACAGACCGATGGCGCTGGCGGCGCCGGCGCCGACCAGCTCAATGACCTGCAGTCGCTCGCCGGAGGGAACAGGCTTGACGCGCATGAATCACTCCCAGGCTGGCAGGCAGCGCAAGACGTGGCGTCAGGGAGACACCGTGGCTGCCCGATGATGCGGTGCGTCTCAGACCCGTAGGCGCCGCAGCTTGGTCTGCGCGGCGGCGATAGCGTCACTCAGGCGCAGAGCGTGGCGGAGGCCCTCGGAGGTGGCGGCCATCCGCCAGGGGTGCTGCACGGCCACCGGCTCCAGCACGAAGCGGATGCCAGTGGGGCGCGGGGGCGGGATCGTCAGCCAGCGCGCCGGCTCCAGACCCTGGACCTTCATGTCGCGGTCATCAAAGCCGACGCGGCTGGGGTCCACCAGGTTCTCCAACTGCGCCAGCTGAGCATAGCGGCCGTCCATGGCGCCGCGGCCGATGACCCGCATGCGCTCCCAGTGGCGTAAGGCCGCCTCGACGTCGTTGGGACGGTTGCGGAGCATGTAGGCGATCCCGATGTTCCCGTGCAGGCCGGGGTCGAGTTCGTTGTGCAGCAGCGCCTGTCTAAAGTAATGCACGGCCACGTCCAGGAGTTCCATGGCGGTGGCGCGCAACTGCCCGCGCCTGGCGTCGGACAGCAGTTGCGTGCGGAAGAGCAGTTGGATGCGATGCGCCTGGCGGGCTGCGGCCAGAGCAGCCATGGAGTGCAACTCGGGCTTGCTCTCCGCGCGGATGCTCTTGCGGAAGGCCGCCAGGGCATGCTCGTAGTCCTTGAGCAGATAGAGGCAGCGGCCGAGATTGCGGGCGGCGTAGGCCAACAGGTCGCGCGATTCGCAGGCCGCTTCCAGCAGGGGCACCGCGCGCCGTATGCAGGCGCGGCCGCCGACGGTGAGGGCGATCTCGCCATCGTCGGTGCGATGGGTCTGCTTCTCCCCCTGCTCAGCCAGGATCGTGCCCATCAGGTAGGTGATCTCGGGGCTCTTGGGTTCCAGTTTCGACGCCGCTTCGAGGTGTTCCTCGGCGACCTCGAACTGCTCCTGCATGTAGTGATAGAGTCCGAGGTTGACATGCGCCTCCGCGGCCAGGTCGTGCCGTTCGAGACCGCTCAGCAGACCGGCGTAGCGGTCCTGCACCGGGGCCAGGAGCGGCTCGCGCTCGGCGAGGGCGACCTGGCGGTCGAAGTGGCTGGCGGCGTGGGCCAGAGTCGCAGTCGCCGTGTCGAACACGAGGTGGGCATCGTCGGGCCACTGCTTGAGGGCGCGCTCCAGGACGTTCAGAGCGGCGCCGATCTCGCCTTGCAGCAGCAGCGCGCGCCCCATGTTGCTGCACGCGATGGGGCCGGCGCCCGACGCCTGCACCGCCGACTGGAAGTGCGAGAGCGCCTCGGCCCGGCGCCCGAGTTCCCACAGCGCCACCGCGAACACCGTATAGGCCTCGTAGCTGGTGTCGCCCAGCTCGATGGCGTCGGCGGCCGCGTCGGCGGCCTTGGCTGTCTGGCGGATGGCCAACTCGGATACGGCCAGGTTGTATGAGGCGTCGCCGCGGTAGCTGTCGCCGTGGAGCAGCGATCGGAACCCGCGCTCGGCCAGGTGCCAATGCCCTGCAGCGGCGTCTGCGGCAGTCATGTTGATGAGAATGGCGCCATCGGAGGGGGCAACCCGGTGGGCGCGCCGCAGGTACAGGCGCGCCTGCTCGAACTGCCCCGCGGCGGTGAGGATGACACCCAGCCAGTTGGCGAAGGCCGGTTCGGATGGGTCCTGACGGCTGGCCTGCATGATCTCCCCGGCTGCCTGCTGGAGCTGCTCGCGCTGGTAGGCGACCAGACCCAGGTTGGCGCGGGCGGGGGCCAGCTCAGGCTTGGCCGCGACAGCCCGCTCGAGCCATGGGGCTGCGGCTTCCCACTGCCCGCGCAGGGCCAGGGCAACCCCGATGTTGTTCATGGCCGGGGCCGTGAGGTCGTGGCCGGTCCGGGTGATCATCTCGGCCAGGCGCTCGGGCCCTGTGACCAGCGGCGCCAGCAGGGCGCAGTTGGCGGCGGCCTGTCCGTTGGCACCGTTACCCATGGCCCGCACGAACAGCTCTGCGGCCCGGTCGGGCTCATCCCGACACGCCAGGACCACGCCGAGGTTGTTGAGCAGATCGTGGTTGGCCGGGTCCAGTTCGAGCGCGTGGGCCAGTTGCGCTTCGGCAGTGTCGAGGTGCCCCCGCAGGTACTCCGCGACAGCCAGGTCGCACAACACCGGGCCCGAGGGCCCGTCCTCGGCCAGGTGTGACAGGGCGTGTCGCTCAGCCCGCACGAGGCTTCGCACCTGGCGCCGCCGGCCCCACAGGGAGAAGAACACCCAGCCCCGGCGGAGGACGCGCCAGGCCTGGCCGGGGATCAGCACTACCAGTGTGGCGACGGCGCCGCCACCGATGGCTGCCAGGCCGATGGCCACATAGCTGAGTGGCTGCACGAAGCGCGCGCACAGGCAGCCGGCCATGATGGCGGTATCGAGGATGACCAGCAGCACAAGCACCCGCCGGAACCGGAAGGTCTCCAGGCGGATCCGCTCGGTCTTGCGGGCCTCGTCATGTGGTGGCAGTTGCCACTGATGATGCAGTTGCCACACAGGCTGCTGTCCAGACAGTGCGGCCTACAGGGTCCTCCCTCCCTTTACGGCCACACATAGAGATAATGGAACCGGAGCTTCTCCTCGACCGGAAAAACGCCACCGTATTCCTATTGTGTACATCGCCAGGTGCCCCCCAAACATGATGATATAACCTGTCGGAGGTCCGCGGCAAGGCCCAAAGCTCCTGCAGGGGCAGGATTCGCGCCGGCGGACGCGAACTTCGCGGTAACGGAGGTAGTACCGATGCGTCTGGCCATGTCCGTGCTTGCCGTTAGTCTTGCGGCGTTTGTGGCGGCCCAGCCCGCCGACCTGGGAGCGACTCTGCCGGCGTCCGCGCCGAGCATCCTGTTCACCCGCAGCGCCGGGGCCCATGCCGTCCAGGAGTTGCCCGTGCAACTCGAGCGGGGCGAGAACCGCCTGCTCGTGGATGCCGCTTCGCTGGAGACCGACCCGAGCACGATCCGGGTGCGTCTCCTGGAGCCGGCCGACAAGGCCCGCCTGACAGCAACGACCATCGGGCCGCAGCCCGGGCAGGTCGTGGCGGCCATCAGCGCCGATGAGCCGGTGCGCGCCCGCCTCCGCCTCAGCTATGAGATCACGACTCTGCAGGCCGAGGTCAGCTATAGTCTGACGCTGGACCCGAAGCGCCAGCAACTCGCCCTGCAGGCTGACCTGACGGTTCGCAACAACGGCAAGCGGGACCTGCGCCAGGCGCAGGCGACGCTGGCGCAGGGCCAACAGACGACGCTGAGCCTGCGCGTGGGTGAGACGGTCCAGCGGCAGCTCCTGACGGTGCCTGACCTGCCATACACGATCAGCTACCTGTATGACAACGGGCGCTTCAAGGACACGGTGCGGACGCTGCTGACCATCCCGGCCGAGGCGCGGGCCAAGACGCCGCTGCCCGCCGGCAAGGCGCGCCTGTACGCTCCGGACGCCGGCGGCGGACGCACGCTGGTGGCCGAGGCCGCGATGGCCTATGCCCCGGCAGGGGAGAAGGTCGAACTGGACCTGGGGGCGGCGCCGGAGCTGGCCGTGCTGCGGACGCGCCTGCGCAGCGACCAGGTCAATGTGCGCACCGACGTGTACCACAAGCTGGCGCTCTTTGACCTGGACGAGGAGTACGAGCTGGAGCTGAGCAATCGCCGACCGGGGCCGGTGACGCTGGTGGTGCGGGAACGCGTGCCGGGCGACTGGCAACTCGTGAAGAGCTCGCAGCAGCCCGAGCAGACCGACAGCGGCACGCTGGAGTGGACCATCCGGCTGAACGCGGGCGCCAAAGAGAAGCTGACCTACTCGGTCAAGCGGCTCAACGTGGAGCCGTAGGACCTGACATGCCTGAGGAGAGCACGGAGAGACTGCGCGGACGGTCCCGGCGGACGCCGCCGGCGGCACCCAAGCGGCTGGAGTTGGAGGCCTGGAGCCGGGGGCTGCGCTACGTCGCGGGTGTGGATGAGGTGGGACGCGGACCGTTGGCCGGGCCGGTCGTCGCCGCGGCTGTGATCTTCCCCCCGGACGTGCACATCCCGCACGTGACGGACTCCAAGCTGCTGCGGCCGGAGGAGCGCGAGGAGCTGGCCGAGCGCATCCGCGCGGAGGCGCTGGCGTGGGGCGTGGGGCTGGTGCCCGCGCCGCTGATCGATGCCATCAACATCCTGCGGGCGACCCATGTGGCCATGCGGGAGGCCATCCGGTCGCTCGATCCGGCGCCCGAGATGCTGCTGGTGGACGGCCGGGCGCTGCCGGACATCGAGTTCCCCCAGGTCCATGTCATCGGCGGCGACCGGCGCAGCTTCGTCATCGCCGCCGCCTCGATCCTGGCCAAGACACACCGCGACCGGATCATGGAGCACCTCGACGCGCTGTACCCCCAATACGGCTTCGCCGGCCACAAGGGCTATGCCAGCGCCGAGCACCTGCGGGCGATCGGCGAGCACGGTCCCTGCCCGGCGCACCGGCTGAGCTTCTCACCGTTCGCCGGGGAGGCGCAGGGGGTGCTGGAGTTCGGGGAGGACGAGGGGTAGGCGGAGCTTCACGGGTCTGAGTCGTACGTCAACTGTCGGCTGTGATCCTCGGCCGGGCCGCGGTCGGGGCACGCCTGCACCCGCCACTGTCCCCTCTCCCCCACGAACACCTGCGCGCACTGGCCGTCGTGCTGGTAGGCCGGGGCGATCAGGTGGTACGTGACGCCACCGCGGCGCTTCCACAGGCACTTGTGCTTGTGGCCCTCGAAGACGCCGAGGAGCCGGTCAGCGTGGTCGTGCAGCACCTGCTCCAGTACGTTGGCCGGCGGCCAGAACCAGCCATTGTTCGTCTCGACCCACTCGGGCAGGTCCGCCTGCTGGAAGCCGATGGCCTCGTGAGTGAACGCCAGGACGGGGCCCTCGGCGCGGGCCAGGTCATCGCGCAGCCATGCGACCTGGCGGCCGAGCGTGTCGGCCTGGTCGGGCTGCAATAGGCCGATCCACGAGTCCAGCACCACGCAGTGCACCCCGCGGCAGTCGAAGCTGTACCAGCGGCCGGGCATCCCCCAGGTCCCCAGCAGTTCGTCCCAGCCTAGCTGCCCGAACAGCTCCACCGGCTCGGCCTCATGGTTGCCGATGACGTAGGCGTGCGGGCAGGGCAGGCGCTGGATCTGCCGATGGTACAAGCGCAGGTCGGCCGGGGTGTCCTGTTCGGGGCGACCGTAGATGTTGTCGCCCAGGGAGACGACGAAGTCCGGCGGGTCGGGCAGGGCCAGGATCTGGTCCACGATCCGCGGGAGGTGCTTGAGGTTGCCGGCCTGGGTGTGGGCGTCGGCGATGGCGACGAAGTTCAGGATCGGGGTCATGGCTCACGCGGTGGGAAGAAAGGGAAGTAGCGCGGCCAGTCGGCTTCGCTCAGCCCCCGCCCGTACTGGGAGATCATGATCGTCTCGGCGGTCTTCACCTGCGCGCCGCGTGCGGGGCCGTAGCAGCGGAGGAGTGTCTCGCGCGCGGCGTCGGCGGTGTGGCCGAAGCGCGCATGCATGTTGCGGGCAGTCATCGCCCGCCGCTCGGCGTCGCTCTCGGGCACCTGGTCCAGCACGCCCCCGTTGTACGGCAGCCACTCGTACATCTGCGACACATGGCAGTGGACCATGTCGATCTTGCGCTCCATGACCTCATCGGTATCAATGGCGACGGTGGGGACATAGGGCGTGGGGTCGGTGAAGCCGTCGAACAGGTAACCCACCACGGGCGGGCGCGTGAGCGGCTCGGTCAGCGGCGCCACGTTGGGCACGGTGACGGTGTAGGCCGCGTCCTGCACCAGCACCCCGACGGCGCGGTGGTCGGGGTGGTAGTCGTTGGCGCGGTGGCATAGCACCAGGTCGGCCCGCGCCTCGCGCATGATCTGGATGACCAGCTTGCGGGTGGGGACGTTGGCCTCCAACTCGCCATTGTGGATGTCCAGCACGTCGTAGCGGATGTCGGCGATGGCGGCGGAGGCCTGGGCCTCGGCGTGGCGGCGGCGCGCCAGCGGTCCGCCGCCCATGGAGAAGTGGCCCGTGTCGCCATTGGTCACCGAGACGAAGCGAACGGCGCAGCCGTGGCGGCGGTACAGCATCGCCGCGCCGCCAAAGCGCAGGTCGCAGTCGTCGGGATGGGCGCCGAAGACAAGGACGCTGAGGGGGCGTTCAGTGTCGTCAGCCTGCGCGGCGGCGCCGGCCAGGGCGTCTCGCTTGCTGGTCATGGCGTTGTCTCCTGATTGTAGGGCGGGGGAGCCCGACAGGAGTGTCGGGCGTACCGGCTCCTTGCCTAGTCGCAGGCGTACAGCGTGTTCACCGCCTCGGGGCAGTGGATGATGTGCTGGTAGTGGCTGCGGCGGGCGACTTCGCGGCCCTCGCTGACGATCGGCGTCGGCGCCTGGCAGATGAAGTAGGCGCCGGTGAACTCGTTGCAGGCACAGTAGGCCCAGCGGAAGCGCCGCATGGGGTCTGCTTCAGCCATCGCGAAGTCGTAGTACGGGAGCGGGCCGGTGTCGGTCTGGAACAGGCCCCGCTCCGGATTGACGTTCATGGTCTTGACCGGGTACTCCAGCACGGCGGTTACGCCGCTGGCGGCGTCGCGGAGTTCGTTGCGGGCGATGACGATGCGGCCGGCCAGCGTCGCCTCGATCACATCCTGCTTGGTCAGCAGCGGCGTGGCCGGCACCTCCACCACGCGGCGTTGCACTGCCGTGAAGCGGTCGGCGATCAGGCCGGTGTCGAACTGCTCGCAGTCGCTGCCGACGTGGATGCGCTCGATGCGGTAGCGGTCCGGGGAGAAGATGCCGGAGAAGTCGTAACTGGGGCTGGTCTCCGGGTTGCGGAAGAGGTCCTGCTCTGCGTACGTGTCCTCGGACTTGCATGAGGCGAACATCAGGAACTGCTCCTCGGCGCCGTCGGGCCCGCGCAGCAGGCAGCGGGCCTCGACACCGATGCGGGCGTTGTTGCCCGGCACGGTGAAGGTGACGAAGGAGCGGGCATAGTCGCAGACGTTCATGTCGTACCCTCCGGGTGTGTAGGGCCGCGTGGGCGGGCGTGTCCTCACGCCCGCAGTGCCGTCGGCCGCGTGGGCGGGCGTGTCCCCACGCCCGCAGTGCCGTCGGTCGCGTGGGCGGGCGTGTCCCCACGCCCGCAACGGCTTTGGCCGCGTGGGGACACGCGGCCCCACGCGACCCTTGTGCTCCACGCGACGACTACTGTGCGCCGACGAAGCGCTTGAACTGGTCGAGCAGGTCATCCGGCGGGTCGAAGGGCAGGTCCACCGGCCGGGCTTCAACGGTGCTCAGATAGCCGGCGAGGATGACCAGCCACTCGTCCAGCGAGGTGGCCAGGTTGGTCGGGCTGGGCTGGCCGGCGTCTTCGAGCCAGTCGAACATGGCGTTGGTCAGGCCGGCCTGGCCGGGCACGTCCTCTTCGCGGTAGTCCTTCTTGCCCTGCTCCACGGTGCCATCGGGCAGGGACTTCTCCCACCCGTACATGCGCCAGTGCAGGAAGCCCCTGGTGCCGTAGACCGCGATGCGCTTGTGAGCGTGGGCGGGGCCCTCCTCGAAGATCGGGGCGCCCTCACCGGCCTGCAGCGCCGCGCGGACGCCGTTGGTGAAGGTGATCAGTGACTCGGCAGTCTTCGGCGCCGGGTGGGCGCAGCCGAGGTCGGTATAGCCCGAGGAAGCGCCGAACACGGTCTGGGCCGGGGCGTAGCTGTTGAAGGCGAACATCAGGTCCAGGACGTGCACGCCCTGGCCGGACATGGGGAGGACGGCCGAGGCGTCAATGAAGCGGACCTCGCCATAGACGCCGTCGGCGACCTCCTGCAGCATCTGCACGATCATCGGGTGGTGGCGCAACTGGTGGTTGACGGCGAACCGGGTGCGGCTGGTGGCTTCGAGCTGCCGCAGGGCCTTGTAGTCGTCGGCGCCGATGCAGACGGGCTTCTCGACGATGACGCCCGGGACGCCCGCGCCGGCCAGCTCGGTCATGAGGCTGACGCGCAGGTCAGGCCGGGTGACCAGGTGCACCACGTCCGGCTGCTCGCGGTCGAGCATCGTCTGCAGATCGGTGTAGCGGTTCGGGATGGAGAAGCGCTCGGCGAAGGCGTTGAGGCGTTCCTCATTCATGTCGCAGCAGGCGACGCGAGCGCCGCGGGTGATGAGGTCGTAGGCTTCGGCATGACCGGCGGCACGCGGGCCGCAGCCCAGGAAGGCGCACTTGTAGCTCATCTTCATCTCCATGCGACGTAGGTGGACGACGCGAATGGCGGGTGCTTCGTGCCAGGGGGGGTGCGGACCTTCTCGGCGGCGGAAAAGACGGGCGGCGTCGCGGGGCCCGGCGTCAGACGTCAGCGGCCTCCGGCGGCGCGGCCGACGGCAGCAGGCGCGTGCTGCAGAGCAGCAGGAGCAGCCCCAGCAGGCGACTGACGCTCACGGGGAAGACGTCCAGATGGGGCACGGCGAAGATGAGGAGGCAGGCGAGGACGGGGAGCGCCAGGCTGCGGCGCGGTCCGCAGCGCAGTGCCCACAGGGCAATCGGGATCGCCAACACGTAGTGGTGAGCCCAGGCCACGGGGGCGAGCACCAACAGCAGGGCGATCAGGTCCAGGCTGAGGCCACAGCCGCGCCAGAAGCGGGTGTCGCTGCCCTCGCTCTGGGGTAGCTGCCGCTCGCGGGCCACGATCCGCGAACCGATCCACAGCAGCACCAGGACGGCGGCCACGCCGAAGAGCGGCGGCGTCAGGCGCGCGGCGAGGTCCGCGCTATGGGTCGCGAGGCGCACGAGGTTGTAGATGACCGCGTGCAGGCCGTTGTCGTCGGGCCGCGTGCCGCGGGGGAAGTGCAGGCTGTGCCACAGCGCCTGGCGCCACAGACTCGTCCCGCCCGCCAGGAGGGACAGGCCGCCCAGCACCGCCCCGCCAACCGCCATGCCCGCCACGGCTGACCACCGTCGGTCACGCACCCAGCACGGCAGCAGCGCGACAGTATACGGCTTGACGAACAGCGCGAGCGCCGCCGCTGCCCCGGCCGCGAACGGCTGGCGCTCCTCGAGCAGCAGCGCGGCCAGCAGGGGGATCAGCACCCACAGGTCTACCTGGCCCTGGCGCAGCAGCACCACCAGCGGGGCCGACATCAGGAACAGGCCCGCACACAGGCAGGCCGCCCACGTGCGACCGAACTGCAGGCGCCGGGCGAAGCGATAGGCCAGGACGTACGCCAGACCGATCAGGAGCGCCTGCAGGTAGTTGTAGAAGCTGAACAGGGCGGCCGCGATGTCCAGGCCCGCCGCGCCCCCCGGGGCGTGGGCGGCCGCGCGCGCGACCAGCAGGTAGCCCAGCTCCCACATCTGCGCGGGCACCGGGGAGTAGAGGTAGCCGCTGCCGTAGGGGCTGCTGCCCGCCAGGACCGCCTCGCCGGCCAGTTGGTAGCGCTCGTAGTCCCAGTGCACCGGCGGCGACGGCGAGGTGAGGGTCAGGTAGTGGCAGGTGACGACGATCCACCCCAGCAGGGGCAGCAGCGGGAGCAGCTCGCGGGGCGCCACGCCCCGGCGCAGCAGCCCCCTGCGCCGGAGACAGTACGCGCAGACGACCGCGACGAGCAGCAGGCCGCCACACACGAAGCCCTGGTCCAGAGGGAAGTCGTACGACCATATGGGGCGGCCCAGGCGCCACAGCAGCAACGGGACGGCCTGGGTCAACAGGGCCAGGGCGACCCAGCCCGCCAGTGAGCACAACGACTGACGTGTGCGACACGACATGGATAGCGCCCCGCTGCAGTGGTACCTCGAGGTGGGTAGACGGCACAGTCCGGCGTCCGACCGGGACCTACACTCGCCCTATCTGGAGCGAGTCGTTCGCCCCGGGGCCGGCCTTCGCCTTCAGCGTCCATACCCGCCGCTGGCGCCGGGCTCCCCTACCGACGGCGACGCCGGAGCGCCAGCCCACCGAGGCCCAGACCGAGGAGGGCCAGGGTCGCCGGCTCGGGGGTATGGGCGGTGTCGGTGAGGTCGAGGGTCACGGTATCCACCGGACTGCCGGTGAGCTGCACGACGGCGCCCCAGAAGGGATAGTCGCCGCCCTCGTAGGTGATGGGGATCTTCCACTCGATGGTGGTGCCACCGTTCTCGGTGGCCTGGCAGTAGCCCGGTGGGAAGACGTACTCGAAGAACAGGCCCCCGTTGTTCCACTGGTGGTACTCACCGACCAGCACGCCGCTGTTGAAGGTGGCGCTGACATAGTAGTCAATGCCCGACAGCTCGTCGGGCACACGGGCGTAGTTGGCGGGCGAGCCGTACGTGGGGCGCAGGTCGGCGTAGATGCCATACGAGTACTCGGTGGTGGTGGAGGGGACGGCGGCCAGGTCCATGCGCAGGTAGATGGCGGTGTTGTCACGTCCCCACCAGATGGCGACGATGTCATTGGCGGGGGAGGCGGTGTCGCCGGAGGGGTCGCCCAGGCTGATGACCTTGCCGACGGTGCTCCAGTCGTACAGGGAGACGGCGTGGGCGGCACCAGCGCAGCAGAGGGTGAGGGTCAGCAGGCAGGCCAGACGTGTGGGCACGGTGCGCCTCCAGTCGTGACGCAAGCTGCGAATGAGAGGGCCCTGTCGGACAAGCGAAGCTCATGAATCAGAAAGGCCGTCCACGGGAGCGGACGGCCTTCATTTCGCCATGGGGAGGCTCAGTCCCTCCGCCGCCGTCGCAGAACGAGGCCGCCGAGACCCAGCCCCAGCAGCGCGAGGGTGGTCGGCTCGGGGGTGATGCCCTCGCCGGTGACGTCGAGTGTTGTGGCCGGGCTGCCCAGGTTCGTTACCCCGCCCCAGAAGGAGATGGTCTCGCCCGAGGCCGCCAGGGCGGAGGTCGGGATGCGCCACTCAGCGGCGTAGTTGCCACCATCGGCCTGTTCGTAGAAGGTGACCGTGCCAAGGGAGACCCAGCTGGAACTGCCGGTGTCCCAACGCAGCACCTGGGACCCGCCATCCAGGTCGTGCACGAAATCATTGATCAGCACGATGTCAATGCCCTCGCTGCTGAGCTCGGTGGGCATGTAGTTCGTGGCGCTGCCGCTGACGCCGGTGCGGGCGTCAATGTAGATGCCGTACATGTCGCCATGGCTGGCCACTGACGGCTGGACGTCGAGGTCCAGACGGAAATAGGTGTACTGGTCGTCCTGGCCCCACCAGAACGCGACGATGTCGCTGCCGGAGCCACCACCGCTCTGATCGCCCGTGGGGTCGGTGGCATACACCTTGTGCGGCTGCGTCGAACTCCAGTCGAACATGAAGGCGGCCTGCGAGACACTGCAGACGCAAAACCCAACGGCCACCAAGACCAGCAGTCGCGGTATGGTCATTGTGGTACTCCCAATCTGGCTTTATCAGCGAGTGTATTATGGAGTGGAATCGCGTGCGGTGTCAAGACCATTGGCGTTCTTTTCTGCTTTGGACTGGACGTTCCGCCGAGCGGGGCATGTATGTCGGCTGGCCCGGTTCAGCCGCGGCAGGTGCCCGCAGAGCGCGACAAGAGCGGCGGGAGCGCGACAGCCGGCGCCATTCGTGCGGAGAGCCACGAGGGTCGGTCCTTCCCGCAGGCTGGCCGCCGTTCGGGCCGGCCTTGCGCACTTCTTGAAGCCGTCTGCTGCCTGTCTGGAGGTATCTGCCCTATTGTCCAGCATGGAGGCGGCGGGGCTGGCCCGATTCTCGCGTATTAGGAAGCAGTGTCGAAGGATGCGCACGGACGCGCGGCCGCACAAAGCAGTTGGTGTTCAGGGACCCGGGGAGAACAGGAGCGGCAGCCCCCCGATGGCACTTCACCAACCCGACGACGCCCCGCAGACGTCCCCGGCCTCCGGCCTGAAGCACCGCCCGGGCGGAGGCGACTACAACGGCTACTTTGCGCGACTGGTCCTCCTGGCAGCGACGTTCGGCGTGGGGTACCTGCTCAACTACCTGTCGGGCGGGCGGCCGTATTTCGCCTTTCTGGCCGTCAGCGGCGTGATTCTGGTCTGCATCGGGCTGGTTTTGGGGCCGCGGATGCAGGCACGGTCGGCACGCGTGGCCGTCCCGCTGTTCGACCTGGCGTGGATCACCTTCGCCATGTACCTGACCAACGGCCTGGGCAGCGTCCTGCTGCCGCTGCTGTACATCGTCGTGGCCATGGCGGCGATGCGCGGGGGACGCTGGGAGATTGGCACCAGCGTGGCAGGCGCGATCACGGCGATCTTCATCCTGGCCAGCACGAGGCACACCGGCCCCTCCCTGACGCTGGCGGTCGCGCAGGCGACGCTCCTGGCCGCCGGGGCGCTGGCGGTCCGCCTGACGGTCAACGAGGCGCCGTCGGAGGGGGAGGAGGACGGCAACGCCCGTCTGTACGAGACGCTGCTGCAGAAGACCTCGGACGCGGTGTTCACCCTGACACCGGACACCTGGCAGGTGTTGGAGGCCAACCCGGCCGCGCGGATCCTGTGCGGCGACGGGTCGGGGACGCGTGTAGAGGGCGAACCCCTCGACCGGCTCGTGGGCTTCCAGGACAAGGCCTTTGCCAAGACCTGCCGGAAGGCTCTGGCCGAGGGCCAGCCGGTCGTGGACGCCATCACGCACGCCAGCGGCCCCGACGGGCACAAGCTGCTGCTCCGCTGCAACATGATGCCGGTGCGTCCCGAGGGGGACGGCGAGTCCATCCAGACAATCATCCAGGTCGTCGAGGAGGCGGAGATACAGCCCGCCCCCACGCCGCTGCGCGACGACTTCAGCCTCAACTACATCCCCTCTCTGACCCATGAGTTGAACAACCACCTGGCGGCCATCCGCCTGAGCGCCGAACTGGCGGCCACGACGGGACGGGCGCCGGACTTCAACGAGATCCAGCGCCAGGTGGATCGCTGTCAGGAAGTGCTGCAGACGGTCGTCGTGCAGATACTGCGCTCGTCCCAGCCCTCGGTCATGCCCGAGACGCCGCCGCAGGCTGACCTCGCGCTGGCGATTGAGCGGGTTCTGCTCCTGACGCGCCCGCACATCCTCACCAACGGCGTGCAGCTGCAGGTGGAGATCGCGGACTTTCTGCCGCCGGTCCTGGGCTTCATGCACGAGGTGCAGGAGGCGCTGGTGCGGGTCATCATCGAGTCCGTGCAGCGCATGGCGCGGCATGACGGCCCGCGGGGGCTGACCCTGACCGTGACGCCGCGACGGAACACCGTCGAGATGCTCATCACCGATGCCAGCGAGGGCCTCAACACGCGCGAACTGGCGCTCATCAGCGGCCGGGCGGTGGCTGTGTCGCGCGCCGAGGACCGGACCTGGGAGATCGTGCGTGACGCCATCTGCCGCTTCGGTGGCGAAGTCCACGCAGACAATGGCCTCAACGGGGGCATGAGGCTGCGCCTTAGCTTGCCGATCTGTGACGAACAGCAGGTGGTGGCTTGAAATGAGCATACTCACCGAGGGCAGCATTGGGACGGGACACCACGCACTCGTCGTGGACGACGAGCCCGTGGTGGGTCATATCATCTGCAGTGTGCTCGAGCAGATGGGATACCAGGTGGATCAGGCGCTGGACGGCGACCAGGCGCTGGGCCTGGCGCGCCAGACGCCCTATGACATCGTCGTGTGCGACCTGCTGATGCCGCGCCTCAACGGCATGAATCTGTACGAAGTCTGGCGGGAAGAGGCGCCTCGCATCGCCCGACGCACGGTGTTCGTCACCGGCGACAGCCTGGGGAACGAGACCAGCGACTTCATCAACCGCACGGGGTGCCGCTGCATCTTCAAGCCCTTCCGGCTGAGCGAACTGGCCGAAGTCGTGGCCCAGGTGGAGCAAGAACAGGTGGCCTGAGGGCACGAGCCCACACCGCTAGTCATCCCAGGGGTCGGGCGATACGCCCGGCCCCATGCCGTTTCCGCCCCCGCAGGCAGGAGTGTCCGCGTCGGACCTCGAAGGCGTTCCCCACGTTCGCAACCTGAGTTATCCACGACCCGAGGGTAGCCATGAGACAGATGATCCTGGCGATGGGCCTGGCTGTGGCGCTGGCGTCGGCGGCCGGCGCGGCGGTGGTGTCGGACGGAAACGGGCTGACAGGCGCCTGGGACGGGCAGACGCTGTCAGGCCTGAAGCTGGGCGGGCGGATGCTGGACGGCGTCACCGCCACGGTGGCGCTGCGCGACCCGCGCACCGGCCGTCCTGCGGACTCGGCGCAGTTCAAGCTGACCTGCCAACTGACTGGCCGGAACGGCGCGCTGTGGCTGCAGGGCCGCGTCACGGCCGCCGGCGAAGCCGACACCGTGGCTGACCTGGTGCTGCGCTGGGAGGGGGTGTCGCTGCCCACGGGCAACGGCGACACGGACCTGCTGCTGGCCGCCAAGCTCGTGAACAAGCTGCCACTGTGCCCACTGCGGCGCCTGGCCGACGGCAGCGACGTGCTGGCGATGGCCGTGCCGGCCGACGATCCGGTTGTCTACGCCTTCAAGGACCTGCCGGGCGAGCAGGCAGTGGAGCTGCGGCTGCCGCTGGGCTTCACGCGCGACGCCGCGCCGGCCCTGCGGATGCAGGCGCCGTTCCGCCTGGTGCTCTTCCAGACTGACCCGCGGTGGCACTTCCGCTCCGTGCTGGCGCAGTACTACCGCCTCTTCCCGAAGCAGTTCGCGCGGGTCGAGAAGCGCGACGGCGGCTGGTTCTTCGCCAACGAGGTGCCGCAGATCCCCAACCCGCAGCACTTTGCGTTCTTTGAGGGGCTCGGCGACGCGAAAGTCACGCATGACCGTGGGCTGGGAATGTATCCGTATAGTGAGACCAGCTCCGAGACCATCCACCTACCCGGCCCCGGCCTGCCCAGGGGCTATGACGAGGCTATGCAGCAGCTTGAGGCACTGGAGCAAGCGCGCGCGCCGCAGGGATGGGAAGTCGCCGGTGGCGACCTGGACGAGGCCGTCAAGCACGGCGGACGCTTCTCGTACCAGGCCTCCGCTGACAAGCCCGGCTCGGCCTATGCGCGCCAGATCGTGCCCTTGAGGCCGGCCATCGCCGAGCCGGTGGTGGTGGAGGGCTGGAGCAAGACCGAGAACGTCAGCGCCGGCGGCAATCCCAACGACTACTCGATCTACGTGGACTGCCAGTTGGCCGACGGGAGCTACCAGTTCGGCCAGTGCGCCACGTTCCGCGCCGGGACGCATGACTGGGAGAAGGCGACCTTCGTCATTCAGCCGCGCCAGCCGCTGACCGACCTGCGGGTGTACGCCATGTTCCGCAACCGCACCGGCACGGCGTGGTTCGACGATGTGCGCCTGTACCGGCAGAGCAAGCCCGGAGAGAACCTCATCGCCAACACGGACTTCGAGACGCTGGGGAAGCGGGCGGACATCCAGTACTGCCGCGACAACGCGCTGACCGACGCGGAGGGGCGGTACCGCTTCATCATCACGGATAACCTCGCGGCAGACATCCCGCCGGCGCACCCGCTGAGCCTGCTGCGGTTCGCCTGCAACGTGGACCCGGACTGGCAGGCGCCGGAGGGGCGGCCGACGCCCTGCGGCCGGGCGGTAGCCATGTACGACAACCTGTTCGCCACGGTGGACATTGATGGGGCCTACATCGACTCGGTGTGCGCGTGGTGCGTGTGGTACCTGAACTTCCGGCGTGACCACTGGCCGGCGGCCACGTCCCTGTTCACGTACGACCCGGCGACCTTCAAGGTGGCCCAGGCCGGGAAGCTGGCGATGGTCAAGTACCTGCGCTTCATCGGCGATCGCTTCCATCGTGCGGATGCAGGCATCCGCCAGGGCAAGACGATCTTCGGCAACATGGGGCCCTCGACCGAGGCGTGGGACAACTACCCGGCCCTGGACATCATCGGCATCGAGAGCAGTCAGTTCCGCGACCGGGCGCTGATGGGCTATCACCGCTTCGGCGGCTACCACAAGCCCGTGCTGCCGATGAACTTCGTGAACCTGCACCACCTCGACGACCGCGCCACGGCCGAGGAGTTCGTGCTCGCCAGCGCCCAGTGGGGCGAGTTCCCCAGCACCGGACGCTATGTGCGGGAGGGCTACACCAGCTACGGGGATGTGTGCCACTCGTACTATCCGCCGCTGGTGGAGATGTCGCGGGCCGGGTGGGAGCCCGAGCCGCTGTGTGAGGGCGTGCGGGCCGAGCGGTTCGGGACGGGCGACCCGCTCTACTTCACGGTGCGCGCCCCGCACGAGGCGCGGCAGGCTCAGATGCTGATCCTCAAGCAGGCGCTGGGGGCGATCAAGAACCCTGTCGTCATGGATGCGGTGCAGTTGACGCCGGTGCCCGCGAAGCTGACACCACAGGGGCTCGCAGTCAGCATCACTGACGGGGCTGATGTGCTGACGATCCTGCGGGTGTCGTCGGCCGAGAACGCGCGGGGGTGGCTGCTGGAGCGCGCGGCGTTGCACTGCGAGTACGGCTCGCGGGTGCAGGCGATCTCCCCGCACACGGCGCCCCTGCAGGCCCTCGCCCGGGAGCTGCGCCAGCCCGGCCGCAGGAACGCCAGCATCCTGCTGGCAGCCGTGAAGCGCCTGCAGTCCGAGGAGGCGAAGGTCGAGGCCGAGCCCGACAGCCTGGAGAAGACGAGCCTGCTCTTCGAGCTGCGCGACGCCGAGCGGGCGCTGGCCGAGTGGCTGCTGGCCGCAGACGGCGCCAGCCTGCAGGCCCCCGGCCTCGGCCTGACCCCGGTGTCGGAAGCCGCCAGCCTCTCCCCCACCTTCGCCGCCGGCACGAGCGGGGCGAAGCTGCTGGGCAGTTGGGGCGAGGACGGGCGCAACATCCTGCGGCGGCAGCATGAGAAGATCCCGGCCGATCTGGCGGCACCCGGGCAGCCAGCCGTCCTGCGGAGCAGCCAGCCGGGCGCGGCGCACGTGCTCTCGGCGATCCATGTGCCCATCCCCGGGGCGGCGCCGATCATCGTGCTGCGCGCCCAGAACGTGTTCTTCGCCTCCGTCCTGAAGGCGCGCGTGGAGCGCACCGCTGACCCGGCGGACAAGAGCTTCGTCTACAAGGTCACCGTAGAGCGCCTGACGACGCCGACGGCGCTCACGGTGAGGGCGTCCGGCGCCGGGGCGCAGATCGAGCCGGCACAGGTGACGCTGCAGCCGCAGGAGCCCGTGGCGCAGTTCCGCGTGCGGGCGCGCGAGGGCAACACCGAGGTCGTGCAGTTGCGCTTCACGGTGGAGATGGCCGGCCAGCAGGTGGCCGAGGCGACGTCGGAGTTCCGCAACCTCCCCATGCCGCCGCCGCACCCGCTGGCGACACTGGCCGGGGGCGCCACGGCGACCGCCGACAGCAGCTACTCGGGCTACAGCCCCGAGGTGGCCATTGACGGCGTGTGGGAGACGACGGGGCTGCACTGGACGAAGCGGGCGTGGGCGTCGCAGGATGCCGCGCAGCCGGAGGGGCACTGGCTGGAGATCAAACTGCCGAAGCCGACGGCCGTGTCGCAGGCGTGGGTCTACTGGGCCATTGACGACAACCTGGTGTTCTCGTCGCGTGACTACGACATCGAGACCTGGGACGGCCAGCAGTGGCAGTCGGCGGCGCAGGTGCGCGGCAACCCGCTGAGCACGGTGACGGTCAGCCAGTGGCCGACCCGCACGACGGACCGGGTGCGCCTCCACCAGCTCAAGAGCGGCGGCGCGGCCCGCCGCCCCGAGATCATGTGGGTGACGGAGGTCGGGTTGTACTGACCGGGGGGCGGGTCCCGCGACCGACCCTGGGGCCCGTAGCGCGGGCGGCCTCGCCCGCGCGAGTCACATCACCGGGCAGGCGAGGCCGCCTG
This sequence comes from bacterium, assembly GCA_021372615.1. Taxonomy (NCBI): domain Bacteria; species bacterium. Next base: position 41,134 of record JAJFUB010000093.1, read on the forward strand.
CCCTACTGGACCCCTGCCGAGCCGTGCTACCGCAGCCGCAGGATCCAGCGGATCATCTGGTCACGCACGGCGTACAGGTCGCCGGTCACGTCGAGTTGATCCAGGAACGCCTGCGCCTGTTTGGCGTCGCGGCGGTTCTTCGCGGACGCGATGGCCTGGCGTAGCGTCCCCAGGTAGCGCAGGTCGTCAATCCCCTCGCGATAGCCCTCCCACTGCACCGTGTCCACGACGCCATCCACCGTCGGGTAGACGAAGTTGTGCTGGCGGTAGTGGCCGATGGACCAGTCGTTCCACGACGGGCCGCCGCTGTAGTAGATGTACGTCATGCCGCCGTCGTAGTTGTTCGCGGCCAGCAGCAGGCCGAAGTTGCGCCGGTAGGTCTCCGGCTCCTCGATCCCGCCCTGCGGGTTGGCATAGCAGAAGATCTTGTGGCCCTTGCTGTGCCAGTTGGCCGCCTCTTCCTTGGTTGGGTCGCCGTAGCAGACCAGCAGGTCTTGCAGGTCGCCGACCAGCGGGAAGTTCTGCCCCGGCGAACCGGCCACGAACACCTTGCCCCCGTTGGCGTGCACCTGCTCCCACGCCGGGCGCTGCGCGGTGAGCTTGTCCCCCTGGGCCTCGTCATTGCCATAGAAGTAGAACTCGCTGAAGCCGAAGCCCCTGGCGGTCTCGATGATCTGCTTGATCTCCTCGGGGGTGACGCGCGAGGTGTAGGCGGTCAGGTAGTACAGGCGGTCGTGGCGCATCCCCGCTTCCTGGCGCAGGCGTAGCTCCTCGGGGAACTGCCCGGCCGAGGGCTGGCAGCCGACCGTGGGGTTGTCTATGCCGTGCTCGCGCAGATTGACCAGCTCCGCCCTGAACTGCGCCGGGGTGCGCTTGCGGATGCCGATCTGGCCCGGCCCGGTCGTGTCCAGCTCTAGACCCCAGTGGAAGTAGATGCTGGACTCCAGAGGGTTGGGGGCGAGGTCGAAGGGGAGGACCTCCACGGCGAGCGGCAGCGTCTCCACCGTCTGGCCGGCTGACAGCAGCTCCACCCGGCCCCGGTACAGGCCGCTCGTGGCGTCCTGTGGCACATGGACCGTGACCCAGAACTGCTTGGCGGTGCGGGGGCGGATCGCGACGGGCTGCAGCGTGGCGGCATCGCGGATCGGCAGGGCATCGGCGGCGCAATTGCTCTCCTCGGCGGTCGGCTTCGGGTTGCTCATGCAGCGCCAGACTTCGCGGCCGTCGGGGAACCGGAGCTTCACGTAGTTGGCGCGGGCGGCTTCATCCACGCGGACGAGTTCGTCGTCCTTGAGCAGCAACTCGGGGGTTAGCAGGTACTTGCCCTCGTTGATCGGGAAGCGCCCGCTCCCACCACTCTGGTACCACACCTTCACCGCGCGGACATCCACCGCCGCCGCCGGGATGACGCCGGGGCCGCGCAAGTCCGAGGTCTTCACTTCCAGGCGCACCGCCCGGCGCAGCGGATAGACGACGAAGGAGGCGGGCTCGTACTCGCCACGGCAGGCGCGGAGGGACAGGTCGCGCGACAGGCGCGCCGGGGGCTCCGGGGCCGGCAGGATCTTGCGGTTCGTGACGGCCACGGTGGCGTAGGCGAGCAGCTCCTGCCCCGGTGCGGCCAGCTTCGCCATCTGCCGGGCGGCCTCGGCCCCGGCGATGGCGTTGTTGAGGTCCTCGGTGGCGACAGCGAGTTGCCCCAGGGCGGCCTGACCCGTGCCCAGCAGCTCGCCGAGGGCCTCGGAGGAGACCGGCTTGCCGGCTGCGACGGCGACTCGCAGGGGCTGGAGGCTGGCCTCGGCGGGGCCGAGAGTGGCTTCCAGCTGGCGTCGGGCGCTGGCGCGGATCATGGCCCGCTGCCGCAGCGTCGCCGCCTGCCGGTCGAAGGGCTGCAGGAAGCGCCCGGCCAGCGCGCCGGTGCAGGCGTCATCGAAGGTCATCGCGGCGAAGGCGGGGACGTTGTGGAAGCTGCTGCCGGTGGGCGACCAGGCGCTCAGTTGCAGCCCGCCCGGCTGGCGCTGGCGGCACAGGTTGAACCACCAGATGGCCCCGTGCTGCGGCGCCCCGCCGAGTACCGCCAGCGGAATCGTGAAGGTGGCGGTCCAGCGGTCGGCGCCGCGGGAGGTCTCGACGGTCCACGGTGCATCCCATTTCGGGGCGCCCTTGCCCTTCTCGTCCCATTTGGCGCCGAGGGCGTTGGTGACGAAGTGGTAGTACTCCTGCTCGGTCCCCCGGGGGCTGATGAAGACCTCCAGGCAATCGTCGCTGAACAGGTTGCCGTCATCGTCCTTCCGACACTTGGCGACCAGCGCGTCCATCTTCGGCTCGAGGCACTCGACCACGAAGATGAGCTTGTCCCGGCTGAGGCAGGCCGCGGCGCGAGTCTGGGCGGCCGCCGGCTTGCCGGCGCTGTCTAGGAAGTCGGTCATGACCTGGCCTGCAGGCAGCAAGGCCAGCGTCGGCGTCGCGGTGGGCGCCGGCAGGACACGGTAGACGCGCACGGCGGCCGGGGCGGCGGCAGCAGACAGGAGCGCCAGCAGGCACGCTGCCATAGCGAAGCGGCGCGGGGAGGTGGTCATCGGGGAGTTCCTTTCTCGTCCGGGCATGTCGGGAAGCAGCACGCCATTCGGCGCGCGGGGCCAGTGAACCTGCCCGGGTGTGCAGGGCCGGGGGCGGGGACGGGGAACCCTCCGCCATCTCTGCCTCCCAAGAGGTGCCCCCGTGAAGCATCTACCTGACGTGAAGCCGCTGACGTGGAAGGGCGATCTGGCTGCCCGGATGGTTGCCGGGATGGACAAGTTCCTGCGCCGCGCTACGGTCGAGCGCGCCGGGCAACGCGAGCGCTACTGGAAGCGCGACACAAAGTCCTGGGCGCGGCACGAGAAGTCTGTCGCGCCGAATCGCGCGCGGCTGGCGAAGTTCCTCGGGGTGGTAGATGAGCGGGTCGAGGCGGAGATGTTGCTGGAGGAGAGCGGGTCCAGAGGCGCCATCCACTACATCGGGGACATGAGCCAGTCGCAGCACACCGTCCGTGATGCGCGACTGATGGTGTTGCCTGGCGTCACGGCAGAAGGCCTGCTCCTGCGGCCGAAGGGCCCGATGGTTGCGAGTGTCGTCGCGATGCCTGACTGCGACGAGACACCCGAGTCCGTGGCGACGGGCCTCGGGGCGCGGTTGGCGCAGAATGGCTGCCAGGTGTTCATCCCGACGCTCATCAACCGTGACTGCGAGTGGTCCGGGGTCGCCGGCGCCATGACCAACGAGCCGCACCGGGAGTTCATCTATCGCGCCGCGTATGAGTTGGGGCGGCACATCATCGGGCTGGAGATACAGAAGGTGCTGGCGGCGGTGGACTGGTTCAGCAAGGCGGGCTTGCCCATCGGGGTCATCGGCTACGGCGAGGGGGGGCTGATCGCTCTGAATGCCGCGGCACTGGACACGCGCCTTGACGCCGCGGTCGTCAGCGGGTACTTCGGTCCGCGCGAGGGGCTCTTCGCCGAGCCGATCTACCGCAATGTCTGGCGGCTGCTGGAGGAGTTCGGGGACGCGGAAGTGGCTAGTCTCATCGCCCCGCGGACGCTCATCGTCGAGCACTGCCCATTCCCGGCGGTTGACGGGCCGCCGCCGGTGAGCGAGGGGCGCTCGGGTGCGGCACCCGGGGCGATCACGACCCCGTCGGCGGCCGCGGTCCGCAAGGAACTCGGCCGTACCGAGAAGCTGCTGGGCGGGCTAGAGCCGGCGCTGAGCTTGGTCGAGACGGAGGCGCCGGGCAGCGCGGCGGCGCTGGAGGCATTGCTGGGAGCCCTGGGCGCGCCCTCAGCCGGCGGGCACAGCGAACGGTGCTGGACGGTCCACGCCAGCGCCCGCCTCAAGCGCCAGTTCGACGAGATGGTCGAGTGGACGCAGGCGCTGATGCGCGAGTCCGAGTACATCCGGCGCGACTACTGGGCGCAGGCCGACGCGACCGACGTGAAGTCGTGGGTGAAGACGACCAAGGCCTACCGCAAGCGCTTTCATGAGGAGGTCATCGGGGCGCTGCCGGAGCCGGACATGCCACCGAACCCCCGCGCCCGGCGAGTCTTCGCCACCGAGGCCTTTACCGGCTATGAGGTTGTGCTCGACGTGTATCCGGATGTGTTCGCCTACGGCATTCTGCTCGTGCCGCATGATGTGCAGCCCGGCGAGCGCCGGCCTGTCGTCGTGTGCCAGCACGGGCTGGAGGGCCGGCCGCAGGATGTGGCCGACCCGTCGGTCGAGGGGAACTGCTACTACCAGTTCGCCTGCCGGCTGGCCGAGCGGGGCTTCGTGACCTTCGCCCCGCAGAACCCCTACATCGGGTATGACGCCTTCCGCGTGCTGCAGCGGATGGCCAACCCGCTGGGGCTGTCGCTGTTCTCGTTCATCATCCGCCAACACCAGCGCCTGCTGGGGTTTCTGAAGACGCTGCCGTATGTGGATGGCAAGCGGCTGGCGTTCTACGGGCTGAGCTATGGCGGGAAGACGGCCATGCGGGTACCGGCGGTGCTGGAGGACTACTGCCTGTCCATCTGCTCGGGGGACTTCAACGAGTGGATCTGGAAGAACGCCTCGACCCGCGCGCCGTTCAGCTACATGCGCACCGGCGAGTATGAGATGTTCGAGTTCGACCTGGGGATGACGTTCAACTACGCCGAGATGAGCTACCTCATCTGCCCACGCCCCTTCATGGTCGAGCGCGGGCACTGGGACGGCTGCTCATGGGATGAGTGGGTCGCATACGAGTACGCCAAGACGAACTACCGCTACGACCTGCTGGGGATCGGCGACCGGACCGAGATCGAGTACTTCAACGGCCCGCACGAGATCCACGCGGTGGGAACGTCCGCGTTCCTGGAGAAGCACCTGAGGGGGCAGTAGGGGTCGGGTGGGGTGCATGTCGCGCGAGTGCTGCGAGTGCCGCGTGGGCGCGCGTGTCCCCACGCGCGCATCGGGTAGCGACAGAAGACTGCGCGCGTGGGGACACGCGCGCCCACGCGACCCGATGGCTACAGCGTCTTGCCGTAGATGACCTGGCCGTCGCCGACGCCGTAGAACTCGGGCACGTGGCCGTAGGGCTCGTAGCCGGCGCGTTCGTACAGGCGCCGGGCGGGAGCGTATGAGGGCGTGTCCGAGGTCTCGATGATCAGGACGCGCCCCCCGAGCCGGCGCGTCTCGTCCTCCACCCGCCGCAGGAGCTTGCGCCCCACGCCCTGCCCGTGGCACGCCGGGTCTACCGCGAGCCAGTACAGGTCATAGGTGCGGTCGGTCAGCGGCCGCGGGCCGAAGATGGCGAAGCCGACGGGCTGCCGACTCACCGTGGCGACGATGACCGCGTAGTCCTCCCCCGTGAGACTCTCACCCAGGAGTTCGCCGATCGTCTCGACTTCCTCGGGGGTGAAGACGCGACAGTCCGACGAGAGGCGGACGAGGGCGGGAATGTCGGCCTTGCGGAGCCGCCGCAGGCGCGTGGGCGCGCGTGTCCCCACGCGCGCATCGGGTGGCGACAGACTGCGCGCGTGGGGACACGCGCGCCCACGCGACACCGTCTCAGGCCGGTCCAGGCCCAGTCGCGTCGTTGCGGCTGCGAGGATGGCTGCGATGACCTCGACGTGCTCGATCCCCAGGCGGTTCGCCAGGATGATGAGGTCGCTTACCACCGGCTTGAGGCCGGGGAGGGGGTTGGCCTCGATGAAGTGCGCCACGTGGTCGCGGAGGCGGAAGTCTATCCGCGCGACATCGCGGCAGCCGAGGGCCTGCCAGCAGGTCAGGGCCGCCGCGCGGACCGCTGCCTCGTCCTCGGGCGTGAGGGGCGCCGGGGCCTCATAGCGCATCAGTTGGCGGTACTCGCGCTTTTCGCGCAGGCCGTAGACGAAGGTGTCGGCCTGGGCCCGGGTAGGGATTGCCTGCATGATGCCCAGGACATGCGGGGGATCGTTGCCGACGAGGCCCACCGTCAGGTCGGGGCCTGCCACGAACTCCTCCACGAGCACCGGCTGGTCGTAGCGCCGGCGCACACGGCGGATGGCGGCGGGCAGGCGGCGGCGGCTCGTGATGACGCTGTCGGCGCCAATGCCCTTGCTGGAGCCCTCGTACGCGGGCTTGAGGATCACCGGCAGCGGCAGCCGCGCGAGGTCGTCGGCGACGGCGGCCGGGTCGTCGGCGACGAGCACCCACTGCGGAGTGGCCGCGCCGGCGGCACGCACCAGGCGCTTGGCGCAGTCCTTGTCCAGCGTCGCGGCCATCGTCAGGGCGTCCGAGCCCGTGTACGGCAGGCCGAAGCTCTCCAGGAGCGCGGGCACCCACGACTCGCGGCAACGCCAGGCGCCCCGGCCCTCGGCCAGATTCAGCACCAGCTCGGGCCGAGCGCCAGTCAGCAAGCGCCGCACGAGCTGCTCACCATCGCCCAGCAACATGACCTCGTGGCCGAGCAGCGCGATGGCGTCGGCGATCTCGCGGATCGTCTCGGGGGAGTCCAGCTCCTCCTCGGCGTCATCGGGATGGTCGGTGGAGACCAGGGGTAGACGCTGGGGTGGGGCGCTCTTGACGGAGTAGGTGAAGCCGATGATCACCGGGGCCCAGCGCTCCCGCGCCGGCGGCGGCGCTGTAGCCGGGGCGTACTCTCGGGCGCGAGCACCGTCTCCTGCCCGGCCAGCAGCCCGCTGACGCCCTGGCGCAGCGCACTGTCGCAGGCGGCAGGCGCCCCGCTCTGCGGGTTGTAGCGGAACAGCACGCCCTCGTAGTTGCGCAGCACGACGGAGTCCTCGGAGGCGGAGACGAGGTAGTTGGGCATGATCGGCACCTTGCCGGCGCCGTGCAGCCCATCCACGGCATAGGTGGGCACCGCCACGCCGGAGACGTGCCCGCGTAGCCCCTCAATGATCTCCAGGCCCTTCCACAGCGAGGTGCGAAAGTGCCCCGCGCCGCGCACGGGGTCACAGTGGAACATGTAGTAGGGCCGCACCTTGATGCGCAGCAACCCGCGCACGAGGGCATGCATGGCCTCGACGGAATCATTGACGCCCTGCAGCAGGGTCGTCTGGTTGTTCACGGGAATACCCGCCTCGATCAGCAGGCGGCAGGCGAGGGCGGACTCGCGGGTGATCTCGCGCACGTGGTTGAAGTGGGTCTGCACCCAGACCTTGCGCTGGGCGGCGAGCATGTCCACCAACTCGCCGTCGAGCAGGCGCTGGGGGAGGGTGACGGGTACGCGCGTGCCGACGCGGATGAGGTCCACGTGCTCGATCTCGGCCAGCGGGGCGATCAGGCGGCGCAGGCGGGCGGCCGACAGCATCAGCGGGTCGCCGCCGGAGACGATGATGTCATGCACCTCGGGATGGTCGCGCACGTACTGCACGACGGCGTCTACATCGGCCTGCAGGTGAGGCTCGGCGTCGCGGGCCATCGTGTTGCGCTTGCGGGTGCAGAAGCGGCAGTACATGGGACAGACCTGGCTGGCGAGCACCAGCACGCGGTCGGGATACCGATGCGTCAGCCCCCGCACCGGGGAGTCCTCTTCCTCCTCCAGCGGGTCCTCCATCTCGTCGGCCGCGGCTTCGTTCAGCTCCAGCGGCGAGGGTACGGCCTGCAGGCGGATGGGGTCGTCCGGGTCGTCGGGGTCAATCAGTGACAGGTAGTACGGGGGAATGGCCAGGCGGTAGGCGTCCGCCACGACGGCGAGGGCCTCGACGGTCGGCGGAGGCAGAGGCAACACGCGGGCCAGTTGCGCCACGGTGCGGACCGTGTGCTTGTGCTGCCAGCGCCAGTCAGTCCACTGCTCGGGGGCGACACCTTGCCAGGGGGCAGGGGGCCGAGTAGGCTCAAGGGAGTACTCTCCCCCTTCACCAGGATCGAGCTGCGGCAGGCGGATCGGATGTGAAGGGGTCAAGTGAGGTCAACGACCTCCCGATGCCGAAATGTGGCCCTTGTTTGGTGCGCGATTGTAGACCCGACCTGAGGGAGAGTCAAGTTGCTTGATGGCCTTGGCGGGAAGATTGTGGTGCTGTATACCTCGGTGGCCGAGGCGCTGCTCGACGTACCCGAGGAATTGCGGGACTCGATGGACCTGGGCGTCCATGCGCAGGAGGTGGCGCGGGTGCTGTTGGCGGGAGAGCACGACGCCTGCGCGCTGTGCTGGGATGACGCCGTCTGGCCGACCCTCACGGCCCTGCAGGACCTGCAGCCGGAGGTCATCTTCAACCTGGCCGAGTGCCCCCAGCGCACCTGCCTGAAGGCCCCCCACGTCGCGGCAGTGCTGGAGTTGCTGCGGCTGCCGTACACCGGCAACGGGCCGCTGGCGCTGGCCCTCGCGACGGACAAAGCGCGGGCGAAGCGCCTGCTGCGCGCCCAGGGCATCGCGACCCCGGACGGGGCGGTCTGTGCGGCCCCGCCCGAGCAGTGCACGATGCCCTTCCCCCTGATCGTCAAGCCGCTCTACGAGGACGGGTCGCTGGGCATCACGGAGGACAGCGTCGTCGAGAACTTGCCGCAGTTGCGGGAGCGGGTCGCACGCGTCGTCGCAGAGCTGCAGCAGCCGGCGCTGGTGGAGGGGTTCCTGCCGGGCCGGGAGTTCCAGATCGCGGTGCTGGGCAACGGCACGCCCGACGACCCGCACCGCCTCCTCCCCCCGGCCGAGGTGCTCTATCAGCCCGGCTGGCGCCTCGTGTCCTACGCGGCCAAGTGGGAGCCGGACCATCCGGCGTACTCCGGCACGCCGACGACATGCCCGGCCGACATCGCCCCGAAGCTGGCGGAGCGCCTGGCGCAGTTGGGGCGGCGGTGCGCGGAGGCGTTCGGGCTGACGGGTTACGCGCGGATGGATGTGCGCCTGGACGCGCGCGGCGAGCCACATGTGCTCGAGGTGAACCCGAACCCGGACCTGAGCGAGGATGCGGGCTTCGCCAACACGGCGCGCGCGGCGGGGCTGAGCTACGAGGCGTTGCTGTGGGAGATCGTGCGGCTGGGGCGGGCGTTGGGGGGAAGGTGAGAGGGGGACGGCTTACGGCAACGGCGTCCTCACCCCGCAGACTGCTGCGCAGTCTGAGCCCTCTCCCGCGCGCGATAGGGCTGCGCGCCGGAGAGGGGAACGGCAGCGGCGACGGCGGTGCGGGCTAGGTGTCCGCCAGAATCCGCTCCACGGCTTGCCCCATCGTCAGGCCCGCCCGCTTCACTGCCGCTGCGAAGCCCGCATCCGGGGCGAGGCACGGGTTGGTGTTGACCTCCAGCACCCACGGCTCACCGGCCTCATCCACCCGGAAGTCCACCCGTGCATAGCCCCGCAGACCGAAGCACTCCCAACACCGCCGGGCCAGCTCGCGCAGGCGCGCAAGCAGGGGCGCAAGCAGGGGCGCATCGCGCCGCGGGAAGCGGAAGCGACGGGTGGCGCGCTCGGCGTCCCCCCACTTCTCGGCATAGTCCACCACGTGCGGCTCGTCGGCGGCGTAGCCACCGAAGACCATCTCCGCCGGGGGGAGGACTGCTGGACCAGCGGCGCCGGCCAGCAGGGACAGGCTGAACTCGCGCCCGGCGATGAAGGCCTCGGCGAAGCACTCCCGGCCCAGACGACGCTCGGCGGCGCGCACGGCCCTCGCCAACTCCCCGGCACCTCGGACTTCGACCACCGACTCGCGCGTCAGGCCGATGGAGGCGTGCTCCCAGACGGACTTGATGATGAAGACGCCCCGCGCCGGAGCGCCGGCACCGGCCCAGGGCGGTGTCGGGAGGCCCTCCGCAACCATCTGCCGCTTGGCCAGGAGCTTGTGGGAGGTCAGGAAGATGGCCTCAGCGGGGGAGCCGGTGTAGGGCAGTCCCAGCGCGTCCAGCCACGAGGGGAGCAGGTGGATCAGGCGGCCCTGGCCCGCCGGGGCCTCGACGAGGTTGAACGCGAGGTCCGGTCGCAGGTCGGCGAGGGTCTGCTGCAGGGCGGGCAGGTCCAGCGTCACCGGCACGGCAACTGGGGCATGCCCCAACCGCTTGAGCACCGTGGCGACATGCCGGGCCTGCACGAGCGCATCCGCAACATCGGCCGGCGCGCCTGGGGGGACCTCATCATGGAGAATGGCAATTCGCATGGTGGCTCAGGCAGTTCGCGAGGCGTTGACCGGAGGCCTGCACAGCGACGCGCGGGCGTCTAGTTCAGGAAGAAGTGGTGTCCTGTCTGGCCGCACAGGAAGTCAATCCCCAGCCACAGGCCCGCAGCCGAGAACTCCCCGACGACCAGCCCCAGGAAGAACGGCTTGGCCTCGCGGAAGCGCTTGAAGCCCCCGTAGCGCAGGATGACGGACTTCAGCGCCCAGCCGACCAGGACCGAGAACCAGAGCTGGATCATCGGCCAACTGGGTCCCATGGCATAGCCCAGCGGGTGGAACGGCCACCACGTATAGAGGGCGCGCATGATCGCCAGGAAGACTGTCATCGCGGCGCCCCCGAGCATCAGGACCCAGTTCGCCGCGCTCGTCGGGTACGGCTGGTTGAGGTAGCCTGTGACGAAGCTGAGCGTCTGCTGGGGAGAGATGGTCAGGAACCAGCTCGTGAAGCGGATGGCGCCGAGATGATAGGCCATGAGCAGGAAGGCGACGTACGAGCTGACGACGCTCGCGATGATCGCCAGCCCCAGCCATGGCAGCAAGCGGCGGGGGTTGAGGCCCGAGGCGTCGGCCAGCTTGTGGGCATCCATCAGGCTGGGCATCAGGAAGCCGCGCAGGTCGAACATGAAGACCTTCTGGATGAAGCTCAGCACCGTGAGGCTGCGAGCGCCGAGGGCGCGCGTGCCGGCGCAGGCGACGATGACATCGGTGGGGCGGAAGGCCTGCACGAACAGCAACCCACCCTCGGACACCAGCCGCGTGAGCACCAGGGCGAACATGAAGAACAGCACGATCACCAGCCCGATCAGTCCGGACGCCACGCCCGTGGCCAGGCACCACAGGGCCAACAGCACCAGGCCGACGGCGCCCCCGAAGATCGCGGTGCGGAAGGGCAGCGGCTCGCGGGCGTCGTCGGCCGCCACCCGGCCCAGGGCCTGCGCCCAGACCTGCCCCAGGTGGCGGCGGCTGGTCCAGGTCATCGTCCCGGCGAGCATGACGAAAGCGCCGATCATCTGCAGGGCGCTGTGCGGCGGGGTCGGGTAGCCCGGCAGCGGCTTGAGCTGCAGGCCGGCGCCGGCGAACAGCGCCCCCTGCGCGATGAAGAACAGGAAGAAGAACCAGAAGCTGAAGGACAGCTCGGTGGAGATCAAGTAGGTGAAGCCGATGACACTGAAGTGGATGAACATGGTGAAGATGCCCATGTTGCTCCACACGCGCCCCGGGAAGTACTGCCGCAGCGGGATGACCAGCTTGATCTCCGGCACGGCGGGGAAGTAGAAGTGCAGGCCGTTGATGGAGTGGATGAGCAGGGGAATAGCGCAGCCGATCCACATCCAGCGATGGCGGAAGAACGGCGGGAGGGGCGAGGCCGGGGACTGGTCGGCGGCCAGCGCCAGGGGCACCTGGACCAGCGGGAAGACCAGGCGCTCGTGGTCGAGCCAGCGCCGCCGCAGGATGACGCTCAGGCAGACCATGCAGAAGAAGATGACCAGCGCCGCCAGCGTCCACGCCGCGATCGGCACCGACCACGCCCCCCACGGCACGCCGTGGCCCGGCCGCAACCCCTCGTAGAAGTCCACGACGACGGACCGCCCACCCGGCTGCAGACCCGCCGGCAGCAGCGTGTACAGGTCGGAGGTGACGACCGACCCGCCGCCGGGCGTCATCTGCATCGCGCCCTTGAGGTCGAAGGGGAACAGCCACTGGGGCAGGTACTGGAACAGCCGCTCGACCCACCCGTTCTCGGGCGTGGCGAAGTAGTAGGCCCCGGCCAACGTCGGGAACAGGTACTCGGTCAGGCCGAACGAGGGGATGCCCGCCGCCACCAGCATCATGGCGTAGACCGTGTACAACTCGCGCGGGGTGAAGCCCCGCCCGGCCAGCCACATCTGCAGCGGCGTGTTGACGGCCAGGAGCAGGATGAAGAGCACGAAGACGCCGATGGGGAGATGGCAGCAGGCGATCCACGTGCCCCGGAGCACCAGGTCGCAGTAGGGCGTGATGACCCCCAGGACGACACTGCACAGCACGCCCAGGATGACAGCCCGGGGCGTGATGTCGCGGCCTGTGGTGAGTGGGGCGGGCCCGGCCGGCATGAGCGGGTCCTCGGACATCAGCGCTGGGCGGGCAGTTCGCACCTCAGGACGCCGACACCTGCCGCGCCCGACCGCCGGCGCCGCAAGCAGGCGCGCGGCGGGTGGCCGGAGAAGTATGTGCTGGCAATCCCCGGAGTGTGACATGAGGTACGGTTGGCGCTGTCTGTCTGTCGGCTGCGTACTCGTGGTGCTGCTGCTCGCCGGGCTGTCAACGCCACCGGGGGCGCTCGGCAACTATCACTCCCCGACGGCCCTGGCCCTGTCGCCGGACGGCCAGACGCTGTATGTGGCCGACCAGACGCAGGATGCGGTCGCGACGGTGGCGGTGGCGACGGGGAAGGTCACCGGCACGATCCCGGTCACCGACCCGCGCGCGCTGGCCCTGTCGCCCGACGGCAGAACCCTCTATGTCGCCAGCGGCGACCGGGACGAGGTCGTCAAGATAGATGTGACCTCGCGGCGGATTGTCGCGCGGGCCGAGGCGCACCGGCAACCTGCCGGCCTGACGCTGTCCGCCGACGGCCGGACCCTCTACTGCGGCAACCAGTTCAGTGACGATGTGCTCGTCTACGAGGCCGCGAGCCTGAAGCGCACGGCGCGCCTGCCGGCCGTGCGCGAGCCGCGCTTCTGCGCCCTGACCCCGGACGGCAAGACGCTGGCCGTGGCGAATCACTTGCCGCTGGGGTCGAACCTGGATGACGGGCTGGGCGCGGTGTTGTCGCTGGTGGACCTCACCGGCGGCAGCGGTACGACACAGGTGCTGCTGGCCCACGGCGCCACCGATGTGGGCCAGGTCGTGTGCTCGGCGGACGGGCGCTATGCCTTCGTCGTCCACGTGCTGGCGCGGTGGCTGGTGCCGCCGACGCAACTGGAGCGCGGCTGGATCGCCACCAACGCCCTGACCATCGTGGACCTGACCCAGCGGCAGCGCGTGAACACGGTGCTGCTTGACGACCTCGACCGCGGGGCGGCCAACCCCTGGGCCCTGGCGCTCAGCCCCGACGGCAAGACGCTCTACTCCACCCACGCCGGCACCGACGAAGTCCAGGTCATGGACACGGCCAAGCTACTGAAGCTCGTGACCGAGCGGCCGGCGAACAGCCCCACGGCGCTGGAGGATGACCTGACGGCCGTGTACCGGGCGGGGGTGCGGCAGCGCGTGGCATGCGGGGGCATCGGCCCGCGGGCGGTCGTCGCCACGAACGACGGGGCGTTCGTCGCCAACTACTTTTCAGGGACCGTGACGCGGCTGTCGGCGCAAGGCCGGGTGACGCAGACCGTGGCGCTGGGGACCCAGCCGCCGGAGGACGAGATCCGACAGGGAGAGAGGCTCTTCAACTCCGCGCAGGTCTGCTTCCAGAACTGGCAGTCGTGCGCGACTTGCCACCCGGATGGCCGCACCGACGGCCTGGCCTGGGACCTGATGAACGACGGCCTGGGCAACCCCAAGAACGCCAAGTCGCTGCTGCTGTCGGGGCGCACGCCGCCGGTGATGGCCCACGGCGTGCGGGACAACATGGAGGTGGCGGTGGCCTCGGGCTACAAGTACATCCTCTTCCATGTCCCGACCGCCGAGGAACTGGCGGCGACCTCGGCCTACATCGAGACGCTGCCTTCGGCCCGCAGCCCCTACCGCACGCGCGACGGGAAGCTGTCGGCGGCCGCCCTCCGGGGCAAGGCGATCTTCGAGCGCCAGGACGTCGCCTGCGCCACCTGCCACCCCGCGCCGCTGTTCACCGACCTGAAGGCCTACGATGTGGGCACGAAGGGGCCGTTCGACAGCCGCGCCGACTTCGATACGCCGACGTTGGTGGAGATGTTCCGCAGCGCCCCGTATCTGCACGACGGCAGTGCCGTGACGCTGCGCGAGGTGCTCGTCGAGCACAACAAGGGCGACAAGCATGGCGTGACCTCGAAGCTGAAGGAAAGGGAGCTACAGGACCTCATTGAGTACCTCCTGTCGCTATAGGGACTGTAGGGCGGGGGCTCGTACCCCGCCCAGCCGTTCCGTTCGTGCCATGCGGGGCGGGGTACAAGCCCCCGCCCTACAGGACGGCACGGCCAGCGGGGCTGGCCGTGGCACCCGGATCCTGGCTCTGGCTGTGCCCCTGCTACTCGCTGTTCTGGCGGCGTCCGCCCAGCCCCTCGACGAAGCCCACCTGTACGTCAAGCAGGCGACATGGCAGGATACGCTGGCTGCCTCGTGGCGGAACCTGATCCAGCTCGAACGGGCCGAAGCCGACGCCGCGGCGGCGACCGGACCGCTGGTGCTCGGGCCGTGGCATGTGATCGGCTCCTTCAGCAACGCCGACGGCAAGGGCTTCGCCGCCGCCTATCCCCCCGAGACCGGGATCGCGCTGGATAAGACGTACCCCGGCATGGCCAACTCCGAGGCGAAGTGGCGGCGGATGGACAGCTTCGTGGACGGCCAGGTCCACACGCTCAACCCGCACTTCCGGCTGACCGAATGGGCCATCGCGTACCTGTACCGCAAGATCACCGCGCGCGAGGCGATGGAGATCACCGGCTACTTCGGCAGCGATGACGGGCTCGTCGTGTGGCTCAATGGGGAGAAGCTCATCTCTGAGGACGTGCCGCGCGGCCCGGCGCCGGACCAGAGCAAGGCGACGCTGAAGCTCAAGGCCGGCGACAACCACCTACTGCTCAAGATCGTCAACCGGACCGGCGGCTGGGGCTTCTACTTCTCGACCAAGCCCGGCGGGGGCAACCCGGCCGACAACCCGACGCATCGCCAGCGCGTCGGCGCCCTGTGGGACAAGCTGCGCGCCGACTTCCCCGGCCCTGAGGACCGCCTGGCGATGCAGACCGAGAGCGCCGACGGCGTCTGGCCCCTGGATTGGGACGGGACGGAGGCAGCGCTGGCGCGGCGGTTGCATGGCGCGCTGGGGGCGCACCTGGCCCGGTCGCGGGAGGTGCTGACCGGCCTGGGCGCCGATCTGGGTGAGACGGCCGTAGCCGACCCGGCGAAGCTGCTGGCGGCGCTGGAAGGACAGGCGGGCGACCTCGCCCCCACGCTCGAACAGGCCGGGGCGGCGGCGAGGCTGCGCGGGCCGATGCACCTGGCGGCGCGGCTGCAGGCGGTGCTGGAGACGCGAGCCCGGCTCGTCAGCACCGGCCTGGCCATCGCCGATCTGGCCGCGTCCTATGGCGACCAGTGCCGGGGCGCCGACGGGTTCCGCGACAGCCTCATTGAGCTGACGAAGCGCGGGGAGGCGCTGGTACGGCGGGCCGAGGCGAGCCGTGCCCTGCCCGCGGCCGACTTGCAGGACTGGCAGGCGGCCGTCGCGCGCCTGCAGCATTCCGCCCTGGTGAAGGCCAACCCGCTGCTGCAGTTCGGCAAGCTCATGGTCCTGATCCGCAAGCCCGGGGGCGGCAACCCCGGCCTGCCGCAGAACTGGCAGAGCAACTCCAGCATGCGGCGCACCGGCTGGGACACGACGATCGCCACGGTGGACTCGACCGACCCGGCCGCCGCGCCGCAGGCGATCTTCCACTCCGACAAGTACTTCGTGGGCGACCTGTGCCTGTCGTTCGACGGCAAGCGGGTGCTGTTCTCGATGCCCGACGCGCAGAAGGCCGACCGCTACCAGGTGTGGGAGATCGGCGTGGGCGGCCAGGGCCTGCGTGATGTCACCGCCACCGCCGACAACGACTACGACAACTATGATGCGTGCTATCTGCCCAACGGGCAGATCATGTTCACCTCCAGTCGCTGTTTGCAGGCCGTCCCGTGCACCGGCGGGGACCATGTGGCGCTGATGTACCTGATGGACGCCGACGGCAGCCAGGTGCGGCAGTTGACGTTCGACCAGGACCATAGCTGGTGCCCGCGGGTGCTCAACGACGGGCGCGTCGTCTACACCCGCTGGGAGTACAACGACATCCCGCACTACTTCAGCCGCCTGCTGTTTTCGATGAACCCCGACGGCACCCGCCAGATGGCCTTCTACGGGACGAACTCGTTCTTCCCCAACACGATGATGTACGCGCGGCCACTGCCGGGCAGCAACAGCCGCGTCGTGTGCATCCTGTCGGGCCATCACGGCAACCCGCGCATGGGCCAGGTCGCGCTCCTGGACACCGCCGAGGGCGAACAGGAGGCCGGGGGCGTCGTGCGCCTGCTGCCGGGCCGCCATCGGAAGATCGCCAACCCGATCATTGACCAGTACGCGACCGGCGAGTGGCCGCAGTTCGTCCACCCGTTCCCGCTGTCGGACAAGTTCTTCCTCGTGTCGTGCAAGAGCGAACCGGACGGCTGGTGGGGGCTGTACTTGCTGGATGTGTTCGACAACCTCGTACCCCTGCGCGTCGAGCCCGGGGCGGCGGTGTTCGAGCCGATCCCGCTGCGTCCCACCGTTACGCCGCCGGTCATCCCCCCGGCAGTGGACCTGGCCCGCTCGGACGCGCTGGTCTACATGTACGACGTGTACCGGGGGGCGGGGCTGGCGGGGGTGCCGCGCGGGACGGTGAAGGCGTTGCGCGTGGTTGAGCCCGTCTACCGCTACTGGGGCAACGGCGAGACGCACAGCACGGCCATTGACGGGGGCTGGGACGTCAAGCGCATCCTGGGGACGGTGCCGGTGGAGGCGGACGGGTCGGCGCTGTTCCGCGTGCCGGCCAACACGCCGCTGATCGTGCAGCCGCTCAACGCCGAGGGCATGGCGCAGCAGCAGATGCGCAGTTGGTTCACGGCCATGCCGGGCGAGACGCTGTCGTGCGTGGGCTGCCACGAGCGTCGGGCGCAGGGCCCCGGGGCGGGGCTGCGGGCACGGGCCCAGTTGCTCAAGCCCGCCGACATCACGCCCTGGTACGGCCCGGCGCGGGGCTTCAGCTTCGCCCGGGAAGTGCAGCCCGTGCTGGACCGCAACTGTCTGCGCTGCCACGCCTCGGCGCCGGTGGACTTCCGCCCCGACCCGCAGCCGGGCGGCCGCTTCAGCATTGCCTACAACACGCTGCACCCGTACGTGCGACGGCCGGGCCTGGAGGCAGACATCCACATGCTGCCTCCGCGCGAGTTCGAGGCCAACACGAGCCAGCTCGTGCAGATGCTCAAGAAGGGGCACCACCGGGTGAGGCTCAGCGCTGAGGACTGGGACCGGCTCATCACGTGGATTGACCTGAACGTGCCCTATGCCGGCGACTGGCGCGAGGCCGTGCCGCCCGCGCCCGAGAACCTGATCCGCCGCCGCGAGGAGATCCGCGGCCAGGACGCGGCCGTCCGGGCGCAACAGGCGGGGCGCCAATGAGGAGGCCCCTGCCCCTCGCGATGGCGCTGCTCGCGTTGAGCGCCCTCCCTCTGGGGGCCGCGCCCACGGTCCACACCGGCTGGCCGTTTGACAGCGCCGAGGCGAAGCGACGGCAGGCGGAGACGGCGCGGGCCCTGGGCTGCGCCACCGAGCGCACGCTGGACCTGCCTGGCGGAGGGCAGCTCACGCTGGTGCTCATCCCGGCCGGCGAGTTCACGATGGGCGCCCCGCCAGGCGAGCCGCATCCCGACCCCGATGAGGTCCCCGCCTTCAAGGTCATCGTTTCGCGCCCGCTGTGGGTGAGCCAGTGCGAGATCACGAACGGGCAGTTCCGCCTGTTCCGTCCCGACCACGACAGCCGCGCCATTGACACCCACTGGAAGGACCGCGTGGGGCCGGGGCCGTCGCTCAACGGCGACCAGCAGCCGGCGGTGCGCCTCTCGTGGTTCGCCGCACGCGACTTCTGCCTGTGGCTCGGGAAGACCACGGGCCTGAACTGCCGCCTGCCGGATGAGACCGAGTGGGAGTATGCCTGCCGCGCCGGCACGGACACGCCCTGGGTGTGCGCGCCGGGCGAGTTGGCGCGCGTGGCCAACTTCGCTGACGCCAGCCTGCGCAGCCTGAAGCCGTGGGCGCTGCGTGACGACACCCAGAACGATCGTGCCGCGGCCTCGGCGGACGTGGGGCGGTACGAGCCGAATGCCTGGGGGCTGCGGGACATGCACGGGAACGTGGCGGAGTGGTGTGGCAGCGACTACGGGCCGTACCCGCTGGCGGAGAAGCGCTCGGCGAGTGAGAGCGCCCCGAAGGCCGTGCGCGGGGGCTCGTGGGACGACCGGCTGCGGCGCGTGCGGTCAGCGTTCCGGCAGAGCTACGCGCCGGACTATGCGGTGTACAACGTGGGGTTCCGGGTGGTGTGTGACGTGGAGGGGAAGTAGAGGACGCCGTTCGCCTCTACTCCCCCGTCGCCGCCAGGACCCGTTTCTTCATCTCGACGTAGCCAGCCTCGTTCGTGCTCCCCCAGGTCTGCTTGCATTGCCCCCAACCGCCCGCGCCGGTTGCCAGCGGGGCTTGCAGGACCCGGCTCTCCAGCGGCGCCGCCACGTTCACCAACGCCGCCAGCGGCTGATCGCTCATCCCCGCATGACAGGAGTTGCACGACTGCGCCACGTAGGCGCGGAGTGCCTTGACACCCGCCTCCGACGGGGCACGGCGCTCGTGGCGCTGGAAGCTGTAGTCGCCGTAGTACTGGCCGTTCAGGTCCATCCACTCGGCGATCCGCGTGAAGCTGTCGCGGTCGAGCTTCGCCTTGCCGCGATGCTCGTCGAGCAGGAAGCGGGCCAGCTTCCCCGCCTGGGCGCCGTAGTCACCCGGCTGGCTGATGTCGGTCTGCACATTGCGGTAGGCCAGCTTGAGCCACCCCGGTCCCGCCACGAGGGCATCGTACGCTTCGTTGAACTGCGCCGTGGGCGTCCCCAGCAGGCTGAGGCCGGCGGCGCGGTGCTTGAGGCCGTGGCAGCGGAGACACGAGCGATCCAGGACGGGCTGCACCGTGCGGGCGAAGCTGAAGCCGCCCGGGTACTGGGGGCCCGGTGGCGGTGTCAGGGCCTGGGCGGTGGCCGCGTGTTCATAGCGCCTGGCCACCGGTGACGACCCGCGCGGCTCATGGCAGCCGGCGCAACTCATCGTCTCGCCAGGCTGCAGGTACACCTGGCTGCGCATGCTGAACAGCGAGACGTTGTTCTCGTCGAGGAGCTGGAACAGCAGCGGGCGCCGGGCCGGGGCGCGGAAGGCCGCCGAGCCATCGGCCGCCACCGGCACCGTCCCCACGACCGACTTGACGATCTCCTGGCTGACGGCGCTGCGCTCGGCGGCGCTGGCCGTCGGTTGCTCGTGCATCGCCACCACCCGCAGGGTCTTCACACTCCCCGGCTCCAGCGGCACGAAGCTGTTGTAGACGTTCTGGACGAGGAACACCCCATCGGTCTGGCCGGGCGTCAGGGCCGAGGGGATGGTGGGCGGCAGCGGGCGTGGCTGGACGGGCAGCGGCGCGAAGCAACACGTCGCCGGATCGCGGTAGAGCAGCTCCCGCCCGCCGAGGGTGTCCACGAGATGGACGCCGTAGCCGTCAGGCCGGGCGACCTTGCCCTGCGTGATGAGCGGGTTGGGGTCATATGCCGCCAGGAACAGATCGGACGACAGCGGGCAGGGGTCGGTGTACGAGCCCATGGACCAGCCCTCGGTCTCCGGGAAGCTGCACTCGGGCGTGATCCGTGTGACCGGGTCCATCCCCTCTTCCCCGGCGCGGCGGTTCACCGTGAAGATCGAGCCGGCGCTGTAGGAGTGGTGCGCCGTGGCCAGCGCGACCAGCAGGTCGGTGCCGGGGATCGCCTTCGCCTGGGCGGCCATGCACGGGTTGCGTGTGGAGTTGGCGTAGTAGTGCGCCGTCGCGGTGCCGTCCGGGCGCGTGGTCCAGAGGCTCTGGAAGAGCACGTCGTGCCGGTTGATGTAGTCCCAGCGCGTGTAGATGATCTGCCCGTCGGGCAGCACGCCGGGGTTCCACTCGTTCGCTTCGCCATACGACAGGCGCGTGATCTTGCTGCCATCAGCCTCGCAGCGGTACAGCACATACGAGGGCGTGTAGCGCCCGCCGTGGCAGCGGCCGAAGCCCTGGTTGCGGGTCGAGACGAAGGCGATCCCGCCATCGGGCAGGTAGCACGGGTCGAAGTCCTCGATCAGCACCGTCTGGCGGCCGTCCCAGCCCTCGAGCGGGTCCACGCCGGCCTTCCCGGTGATCTGCCGCACCTGCCGGGTCTGCAGGTCGAGTTCATACAGGAAGAAGCGGCGCTGCTCGCGGGGCTCGACCGTGTTGTCGCAGTAGTTGAAGACGACCCGCCGGGCGTCGAAGGACAGGTCGGGATGGCCGACGGTGCCGCGCGGCAGGCGGTCCCGGAGCAGGACCTCCACCTGCGGCTGCGTCTTCCAGTGGCTCAGCATGACGAGGCCGTCGCCGGGTTGGCTGTGTCGGCCCTCGTACTGGTCCACCATGTGGCTGTACAGCGGCGGGCCGCGCTTGACCAGCAGCATGCGGTCGAAGTCCAGCCGCGGGTGGCTGAGGATGATCTCCCGGCGCAGGCGGCGGGTGCGCAGGTACAGGTCCTGCCAGTCTGCCGTGGCGGGCGCGGCCTCGCTGGCCTGCTGCAGGTCCGCCAGCTCGCGCGCGGCGTCGGGCAGCGGGCGAACGGACTGCACGAAGGCCAGCGTCTGGCGCGCCAACTGCAGGGCGTCCGCCGTCGCGGCGCGGAAGCGGGCGCGGTCGGCGGCCTCATTGGCCGTGCGCGGGCCCTTGTATGGCGTGTAGGTGGACCAGGGGCTGGAGGAGCTTTCGGTGCAGGGGCGGTCGAGGGCCAGGTTCGTCTCCGGGTCCGCGGCGCCGTAGAGCTCGACCTCATCGAGGTGCAGGAACTCGCGGCCCGGCTGCTGCAGGCGCACGTAGCGCGCCCGCTGCCCCGTCAGCGCCACCCGCAGCGGCTTGCCGTCGGTGCCGCCGTGGAAGACCGTGCCATCGTTCTGCCAGACCTGCCGCCAGCTTTGCCCGTCGTCGGAGAGCAGCATCAGGATGTGCGCGGCGCGGGCAGCGCAATCCTCGCGGTTGTACAGCAGCGCGTGATCGAGCGCGACCACCTGCCCTAGGTCCACCTGCCACCAGGGCTTGTCCTCCAGTTGCGTATGGAAGCCCGTCCCGCCCTGTTTGACGCCGTCGCAGGCGCCGGGGGCATCGTCCTCGGGCGCGATGGCCGTGCCCGGCGGCAGCCTCTGGGCTTTGGCCTGCCGCAGCCAGTCCAACTCCAGCAGCAGGTCGTTGATCTGGTCGGGGAAGTCGGCGGCGATGCGGGTGAGCAGCTGGTCGGCGCCGGTGTCCAGGCCGAACGCGAAGCCGCACGGTCCGCCGCCCTGGCAGACCTTCAGGAGCAGATCGTTCTTCCCGGCGCGAAGGTTCAACGTCAGGCGCTCATCGCCCAACACGCAGGCGCGGCCGACGTTGTGGGCCAGGAGCCGCTCGCCGTTGAGCCACACCGTCAGCGTGTCATCGCTGCCCAGCGCGACCGGCAGCGCGCGGGCCTCCGGGACCGTGATGGTGCGATACAGGTAGGCGGCCATGTTCTCGTTGTCGGGGAAGACGGCCAGGGAGTTGCTCTCGCCATCGCGGAACGCGCCGCGCTGCCAGCGGACCTCATGCCCGCCCTTGCCGGGGTACGCGGCGTGCAGGTCCACTTTCTCTTCCGGGGGATACTTCGTGTCGAAGCCCGCGCCGTTGGTGGAGTCGAAGGGGCCGATGACGTACCAGGGGCCGAGGGTCGCCACCGCCGAGGCCGCCGCCTGCGAGGCGACGTAGGTCTCGCGCGCGGTGGCGCGCTTGACATAGGCGCCCTGCGCGTGCAGCGGCGCCCACGCCAGCCAGGCCAGGCACAAGGCCATCGTCATGCGCAGCACGGGACGCATAGTGACCAGTTCGACGGGCGGGGAGGGCTTTCCTGTTGGCGCCGCCGACCGGGCCCTACCGCAACTGCGCCAGGGCCGCCCGCGCCCCGCTGAGCATGTGGCCGGCTTCGTCGCCCACGCCGACGAAGCGGAAGCCCTCGTCGAGACGCTGGCGGCCGATCTGGGGCGTCGGGGCGTAGATGCCGGGGGCGACCCCATGGGCCTCGGCGCGCTCGCGGATGTGGGCGACAGTCTCGATGAAGCGCGGGTCGCCATGGGACTCGAAGGGGCTCAAGCCCATCGAGGCGCTCAGGTCGTTGGGGCCGATGAAGGCGACATCCACGCCCGGCACACTGAGGATGTCGTCGAGGGCGTCCACGGCCTCCACCTGCTCGATCTGCACGATGACCAGGGTCTCGTCGTTGGCGTGCTCGAAGTATGTCCGGGCGTCTGTCTCGAAGCCGATCACGGCGAGGGTGGGGCCATAGCCGCGGAGGCCCTGCGGCGGGTACTTGGCCCACGCGACGGCCTGTTCCACGTCGGCGCGGCTACTCTGCATGGGGAAGATGACGCCGAAGGCGCCGCTGTCGAGCGCGTGCTTCACGTTCTCGTTGGTGTTCCACGGCACGCGCACGATGGGCGTCGAGCCGGCGTGGGCGATCAGCTGGCACATGATCGCGGCCGTCTGGTAGTCGGTGCTGCTGTGCTCCAGGTCAATGGTGAGCCAGTCGAAGCCCACGGTGGTCATCTGCAGCGCGGCGACCGGGTCGGGCAGCGTGAGCCACGAGCCGACGGTGGCGCGGCCCTCGCGCAGGGCTTGTTTGACGGTGTTGGTGCGCATGGTGTCTCCCTTGCCTGGATACCGTGGGGTTCGCGGGCGCGGCTGTCTCTACCTGCGGTTCGCGTCGGCCACCGCGCGGATGGCGGCGGCCGCGATCTCGCAGTGCTGTTCGGTGTACTTCTCGCAGAGTGTGGCCCAGCGGATGAAGCGCTGCAGGAACTCGGCCGCCACCGGGGTGCTGTCGGCGCCGTAGTGGTAGGTGCGGCTGGCGGGAGGCCGGGAGAACGGGAAGCGCTCGGCGCGCGCGTACTGCTCGAGGAACGTGCAGGCCTCGGGCATCAGGTAGTACGCGCCCATGCCGACGGCCGGGATGACGTCGGTCAGTTGCGCGGCGAACGCGGCGGTGTCGCAGGCGAACCGCTCGGGCTCGATCGTGAAGCCGAACATCCAGCAGGAGTACACCTCCTGCCAGGGCGGAATGGGGAGGGCCTGCACGCCGGGGATCTCGTCGAGCAGGTCGGTCAGCAGCCGGGCCATCCGGTCGCGTGTGGCCACGTTCTCGCCGATGATCTCCAGTTGGGCCAGGGTGATCGCCGCGGTGGATTGCGTCATGCGGAAGGCATAGCCCGGCTCGGTGTGCAGGCGTCCGTAGCCGGGCTTGCCCACGCCGCCGCGACTGTGGCCGATGAACCGCAGGCGCTCGGCCAGTGCGTCGTCATCGGTCACCACACAACCCCCGACATCGGAGCCGAGGGTCTTCTCCGAGTCAAACGAGAAGCCGGCCGCGCGCCCGATGGTCCCGGCGAGGCGGCCCTTGTAGGTGCTGAAGGCGCCCTGGCAGGCGTCCTCGTAGACGATCAGCCCGTGGCGGTCGGCCAGGGCGAGGATGGGGTCCATGTCACACATCAGGCCGGTCTTGTGGACGCACAGCAGGCCCCGCGTCCGGTCGGTGATCAGCGGCGCGATCGTGTCGGCGCTCATGTTGATCGTGCCGGGGGCGGTGTCGGCGAAGACGGGAATGTAGCCCTCGCGGAACAGGCCCTGGATCGTGCCATAGTCGGTGACGCAATTGACGATGATCTCGTCCCCCGGCTCGAAGGGGAAGGCGGCGGCGAGAATCGCCAGGGCAGGGGTACAGCCGGGCGTGGAGATGCAGTGCTTCACGCCGAGGGCCCTGGCGAAGGCCGTTTCAAAGCGGGTGACCATGTCGCTGGTCAGGCCGCTGTCCACGACCTCCTGGAGGTACCCCATGGCGTTGGGGCCAATGGCCCGCGGGAAGGGGTTGGGCAGTTGACCCTTCAGGTGGGCGATGGCGGCGGCTCCGTACTGAGCGCGTTGGTGTGAACCGGGCATCGGGACATCATCCCTTCGTGGCGAGACGAACCGTGTGAGTCGCCCCTCCGGGGCTCCGGGCGAGGGAGGGAAGGAGGGGCGGCGGAGGGACGGGGGCTTCCGCCCCCGCCTAGATTGAGCCGGCCCTCCGGGCCTTACGGCGACGGCGTCACGGCAACGGCGCCGGGTGCCACGGCCAGGCTCCCTGGCCGTGCCGGGGTCGCTGATGCACTGCCAGCGGGGCTGGCAGTGGCACCCACGCGGTGGTGAGCGCCGGAGGCGCGGCTCACGCTAGGCGGGGGCGGAAGCCCCGGTCCCCGGCGTCGCCCTCTCCCCCTTCGCCCCCTCTGATGGCGGAGGCTAGGCGCTGAGTCGCGCCATCGCTGCCGCGCCCAGAGCGAAGGTCTCCTCCGCCTCGGCGGCGGTGCCGATGCCCACGACCACACCGTTCACCCCCGCCACGGAGGCGACGTACTCCATGCCCTCGGCCGGCGCGATCCGCCCCATCGCCAGCGGCTTCATGGCGACGATCTGCTTGCTGGAGGCCCGCACGGCGCCCAGCACCTGCTCGACGCACGGACACATCCGCCAGGCGATCTTGTTGATCGGCGTGTTGACGACCGCCACGTCGAAGTCCTCGGCCACCGGAAGGGTCTCGCCGCCGTTGTGGGAGGACATGCCGGGCACAAAGCCCAGATCGCGGATCTCAGCGAGCATCTCGGCGAACTCGGGGGCGAACGTGCGCTCGGAGCGGCGGAAGAAGGAGTCGGTGCTCTGGCCGTGGACGAGGCAGACCTGGCAGCTCACCCGGCGCAGCCAGTCGGCGCGCTCGCGTACGCCCGGCGACACGATGACGAAGTTCGCTAGCTCCACCCCGCTCTGCTCCTGGGCCTGCTCAATGGCCTCGCCAATCGCCTCGTTGTAGCTGATCATCATGCTTCGCACACCGGCGGCGATGGCGGCAAGGATGATGTCGCGGATCGGCTCGGGGCCGCAGAACCGGGCCTGGTACTCCTGCGACCGCGCCCCACTGAGATACGAGTAGCCCAGGAAGGGATTGTGCCCCAGGATCAGCCGCGTGAAGGTGCGGTCCTCGACGGCGAAGGTGGGCAGGACGGCGGCGCTCATGGATGACCTCTCTGGTAGCAGACTGCGACGGGTATTCGCGGCCCGGGGTCCGCGGCCCTGCCTCCCGCAGCGAACGGGCCCACTTCCCGCATCGGGAGGTGGGCCCACGCCGTGTGCGCAGAGGACGGTGGGCTACTTGGCGCCCAGGGTGCCCAGGTACGATGGACAGCCGCTGCGGTCATACACCACGTTGTACTTCAGGGACTTGACATGGCCGTCGGCGAAGGCAGCATTGCCCATCTCGTTGTGGCGGGCATCGAACCGGCCATTGACGCAGTCGCCATGCGAGCACGTGCCCAGGCCGGCCCGCCAGAAGCCCCGGGTGGAGTTCGTATCACAGCACAGGATGGTCTCGGCAGGCCTGCCGATGTCGCCCAGGGCGTAGCCGGCGCGTGGAATCTGCACGTGCCAGCCGTAGCCCAGCGAGCCGGAAGTCCACGACGGGCACTTCCTCAGTTGGTCGTTCTTGGTGTAGGGCTGGAAGAGGTCATACCACATGGGGAACCCCTCGGTGCTGCTGGGGTTCATGGTCTGGGAGGGGACGCGCTCGTCATAGTCCTGGGCGTACATCAGCCCGGCGAGCATGAGTTGCTTGAGGTTGGATTGACACGTGGCCTGCCGCGCCTTCTCGCGGGCCTTGGCGAAGACAGGGAAGAGAATCGCCGCGAGGATGGCGATGATCGCAATGACCACGAGCAACTCAATGAGCGTGAAACCTCGGCGCATCTCAGATCACTCCCTTGCAGAGAACTGATGCTGAGTCTGAGGCTCACGGACCCGCAACTGGCCCGCGCTATGGCACGTATTCATCGCATCTGTGGCACATTCCTGCTACTTCGGGAGTAAGGCGCACTATTGTCGGTAGACGATGCTGCTGATCTTCCATCCGGCGTCCGTCTTGATCACGCGGTACGTGATGTTCATCTTGTAGCTCTCGCCGGACTCCAGGTCCGAGGCTCCCATGACGACCTGGAATACCACCACCTCGGCATCCTCGACCTGCGTGGAGACCACGTCCACCGACTTGATCTCGGTGTCGTGGGCGGTCTGGGTCGCATCGAACTCCCTGGCGGCCTGGCCGGTCAGGTAGGTGGCCATCTTGGGGCTGTTGCGGGCCCGCTCGGCGGCGATGTACTGGTCGAGCACGGCGCGGGCCCCGGCCTTGGCTTCGGCCTCGCGGGCGGCGGTGTCGTCCTCGCCGCTGGTGTCGGCTGAGGGGGTCTCGGTGGCAGTGGCGTCGGGGCTCTCAGTCTCGGTCTCGTCGGTCGCTTCGGGCGTCTGCTCCGTCTCGGTCGTGGTGGAGGTCCCGGTCTCCTCCGCGACCTGCGTATCCGACGCCAGCTCGTGCGCCTTGGCCATGTTCCTGTAGACGAGCACGCCGGTCACGAGGGAGGCAATGACCAGCACGACGATCAGCGCCACCAGGCACCCGATGAGCCAGCCTGGCACGCCACCGCGAGGGGACGGGGCGACAGGCGGGCCGGCAGCGGCCGGCGCGGGAGGAGGGCTTGCGGGTGTGTCGGGGGGAACGGGCGCGGCCATGGCCACGCCGCAGGCTTTGCAGAACCTGGCGTCATCGTCCTGAACGGCGCCACAGCGCGGGCAGTTCATCTTCGGCCTCCATGGCTCGTGAAGCCGGGAGACACACCCCGTCCCGGCCGCTGGAGAAGACGCGAGATGCCACGTCCGGCGCGTATGATCTGTCTTCGCCGCGGCAGAGCGGTTTCCTGCGCCCACCCGGAGGGACGCAGGCGGCCACGATGAATATCACCACTATCTGCACACACACGAGGTACCGTTATGTCACGATGGCTGCTTCCGCCGTGTCTTGTTCTGGCCGCGATCGCCGGGGTCGGCGCCGCGCCGCGCCTGCTGCTCCTGGACGGTGAGGGCGGGATGACCGCGCGGGCGCTCCAGGCGCTCAACGTGCCGTGCACCGTCGGCGCTCCCGGCGACTACGCCTCCGGGAAGCTCTCACCCTTCGACTTCCAGATCGTCGTCGCCGGGATGGATGTGGACCGGGCCTCGCTGGGGGCCAGCCCCGAGCGCCTGTTGGCGTTCGTGCGGACCGGAGGGGTCTTCCTGGGAATGCGCGCCAGCCAGGAGGACACGTGGCTCCCGACCCCGGTGAAGATGGACAAGGCGTACGAACTGGGTGAGATCATCAAGCCGGAGCACCCGCTCTTCAGCCAGCCGACGAAGTTCACGAAGCCGGAGCTGAACAAGGTGCACGGCGGCAGCATCTACCGCGCGTTCTACGACCTCGGCGAGGGCTGGGTACCGCTGGTTGGCACCGGCCGCGAGCAGAGCTGGGACAAGACGCCCGCGGCAAGTGCCGGCCCGCACTACGGGATCATCGAGCTGGCATACGGCCGGGGCCGCATCATCCTGTGCCAGATGATCCCTGACTATGGCTTCGTCAACGATGACAAGGGCCAGCCAGGCCTGTCCAGCCAGTTCGTGCAGAACCTGCTGACTTACACCACGTCGCTGGCGCCGAATTGGCCGGCGCCCAAGCCTCGCGTCGTGCCGGCCAGCTTCCACGCGAGCCTGGGTGACGTGCTGCGCGAGCCGACCGCCGCCGGGACGCTCCCGATGGCGGACGGGGCCTGGCAGGTCACCAGCCAGGGCGCGTACGCCTGCAAGCCCGACCGGCGCGGCGTGGTGACCGTCTCGGCCGCCGACCGCCCGGCCGTTGCCGGCTCGTTCCTGCAACTGGAGCGCACCGTACAGATTGCGCCGGGCCGGGCCTTTCTGCGCTTCTACAACTCCGACGACTACTGCGGGGGGATGGACCCGCACATGGTCGGTGACCGGCGCGAGTCGCAGCGCGAGAACCGCATCAAGGACACGCGCTTCAAGCAGGTGCTCGTGAACGGGAAGGTCGTTTGGGAGCAGGATGCGCTGGGGCTCAACGAGCGCCCGGCCAGCCAGCGCTTCCACCTGGTGGACATCACCGAAGCGGCCGGCAGCAAGGGGAGCTTCACGCTGGCCCTGCGCGTCGAGGACCGCAAGTCCACCGCCGAGGATGAGCCCTTCGCGACGGATGTGTACTGGGCGGGGGTGGATGTGCTGCCGGGCATCACGCAGGTGCCGGTGGCCGAGAAGCAGACGAGCGTGAAGACGGCCTTCAGTGGCGCGAAGGGCCGCTACGCCGTGCTCGTCCGGGCGCTGGACGAGCACACCGGCCGGGGGAAGCTGACCGTGGCCGCGGACGGCAAGGCCCTCGGCAGCGTGCAACTGACCGCCGATGACTACGGCTGGTACTGGATCAGCTTCGGCCAGGCGGATCTCAGGCCTGGCAGCACCGTCACCCTCAAGGCGACTCCCGACGCCGGCGAGTCCTGCACGATGCATTCCCTCGCCTTCGTGCCCGTGTCGTTACTGGGACCGCGGGCTTCCAGCCCGCGAACGCCGTTGCCGTCGTCCCCCCTCTTCAAGCCCGGCCCGGCCGTCACCCGCGCCACCTTCCCCCTCCTCGTCTCCGGCCCCGAGGCCTACAAGCCGCAGGGCGAGGTCGTCTCGGGCGGGATGCCCTTCGCCTATGGGGCGGTGAAGTCCGAGCAGAGCATCCGGCTCCTCAATGACCAGGGCAGGGAAGTGCCCCTGCAGACGCGCGTGCTCGCCAAGTGGCCCGACGGCTCGCTCAAGTGGGTGCTCTTCACCCTCCCCACCGCACCGGGCGAGGTGCGGTGCGAGTACGGGACGCAGGTGAAGCGGGAGCCCCAGGGCGCGTCCATGGCCGTCGAGAGCGGCGACACCATCACGATCAATACCGGAGTGTTGCAGGCGCGCCTCCGGAAGCGCGACGGGGCGTTCGTCCAGCAGATCAGCCTGGGCGGCAAGCAGTTCGGCGGCTGGCGGCTGGTGATGACGACCGAGGACGGGAAGCAGTACGCCTCCGACCTCGCGCCGCCCACACGCTGCGAGGTCGTCGAGGCCGGGCCGCTGCGCACCATCGTGCGCCGGGTGGGCCGTCTGCAAAGCAAGGACGGCGCGACGCTGCTGGAGTATGACGTGCTGCTGCAGTTCGATGCCAACAGCGGCGCCATCCGCGTGCAGCCTGCCCTCACGCACAAAGAGAGCAGCGCCGAGGAGAAGATCAAGTCCGTCTGGTTCGAGATGCCTGTGGCCCGGGGCGACGGCCCCGCGTGGGTCCAGGTGGACGGCCAGTGGCTGCGGGCGCGCGAGGCTGTTGTCAGTCAGATTGACGACCAAGCCTCCAGTACGCACCTCGTGACACCCGACGGCAAGGAGGCCGATGGCCCCGGCAAGCGCCAGAACGGCTTCGTCCGCCTGGCCGGTGGGGGCGTCAGCGTGGACCTCATCCCCCGCTGGTTCTGGCAGATGGCGCCCAAGAGCATCGCGGTAGAGCCGAACGGACTCCGCTACACGCTGCTGAGCGGCGATCCGTTCGTCCTGCACCAGGGCGAGGGGATCTGGAACGACTTCGCCCTGCGCTTCTCTGACGACACCCGCGAGCCGAACACCGCCGACTTCGACGCTCTTGCCAACCCGGCCGTCGCGCTCGCTGAGCCGCAGTACATTGCCTCGACGTTGGCCCTCGGGCAGTTCGCACCGGAGAACCCGACGGTCTTCCCCGACTACGAGGCTGCCGCCGAGAGGTCCTACCAGGGCTACCTCGCCAAGCGCGAGCAGCGCCGTGAATACGGCGTCCAGAACTTCGGCGACGACACCTTCGAGTGGGGCTATGGGCCGTCGTACACCTTCTGGTCCAACCAGGAGTATGACCACCACTACGGGATGCTGCTGCAGTTCCTGCGCAGCGGCGACTGGCGCTGGTGGGAGATCGGCGACGAGGGCGCGCGGCACCATGTGAACGAGGACTGCGTACACTGGGCGCCGGGGCGTGAGTATCTGCTCGGCGCGCCACACCACCACAACGCTCGGCACATCGTGGAGAAGGGCTGGTTCCCCGATCACACCGTGTCCGGCTGCGATGTGAGCCATTCATGGGTCGAGGGACAGATCACCTACTACGTCCTGACCGGCGACATGCGGACCTTCGAGAACTGGAACGCCATGGGCGACTGGTATGTGTGGTGTGTGAACAACAACCGCTACGGCGCCGGCGGCCAGGAGCGCGGACCGGGGTGGACGCTGATCGCCCTGTCGGCGCTGTACAACACCACCCACGAACAGAAGTACCTCGACGCGGGCAGCAAGGTCATGGACTGGCTGCGCGGCATCCAGGACTCCGTGCGCGGCGTCGTGTCCATCCCCGTCTCCGAGCAGCCCTCGTATGAGGGCGGCAGCTCCTTCATGCACGGCATCGTGGCGCGGGGGGCCGGGCGCTGGTACGAGGCGACCGGCGACGGGCGCGGCCGGCTCGCGGCCGTGGGCATCGCCGACTGGCTGACGGCCGAGTCCATGGGCCCGCCCGCGCGCTTCTACTACAAGCAGGCCCCGCGCATCAAGGGCAACTATGGCAGCGACTGGCAGTGCCTCACGGCCATGACCTACGGGATGAAGTACGGCGACCCGGCGTGGTACGGGCCGCTGGCCGAGACGCTGTACGACTCCGGCCGGCCGGACACGCGCAGCATGGCCTGGGTGCCCCAATCACTGGCCCACCTGCAGGGCCGGTTCAGCCCCTACCGGGCACGGCTGCTCACCCCGTCCGTCAAGGCCTCCCCCGCCGAGCCGGGGGAGGTCAGGCTGCACCTGCAGAACACGACCGGCGAGCCGGTGACGGTCGGCGTCACGACGATCGCCGCTCCGGCGGGCCTGGCCATCGGGCTGCCGGCTCCCGTGACGCTCGCGCCCCAGGGGCAGAGCGACGTGAGCGTGAGCGTGGCCGTCAGGGACCTGCCGCGGGCCTCGGGAGTCGTGAAGCTGGGCCTGAAGGCCGGGACGACGGAGCGGCAGTACGAGGTCGCGGTGGCGGCCATGGCGCAGATCGTGCGGATCGAGAAGACCGCGGCCGAGGGGCAGCTACAGGCGCCGTTCGTGCTGGACCGGGACAAGGCCGCCACAGCCCCGCGCGACGCCAGCTTCACCGGCAACCCGCGCCAGCCCGGCGAGCGTGTCGGCTGGATCGCCTGGGGCATAGACGTGCCCGTCGCCGGGAGCTACATGCTCAGTGCGGATTGCTGGTGGCTGGACGACAAGGGCAACTCGCTCTTCCTGCAGGTGGACGACGGGCCCGAGGTGGTCTTCGGCAATGATGGGGAGATGGGCCGCTGGCACGTCGTGCGGGCGGGGGAGGCCCTGCGCTTGACGGCGGGGCGGCATGTCATTCGGCTCGTCAATCGCGAGGACGGGGCGAAGGTGCGGCGGTTGACCATCGAGGCGGAGGCACTGCGGTAGCGACGCGGGGCGAGGCCGGACTGACAGAACGAGGTGCGCCGATGAAGACGACATGCTGGCTCGCGCTGGCCCTCATGCTCACGGCCGCGGTCGCGAGCGCCGACAAGCCCGTGACTGCCGATGGCTCGACCCTCAGCCTCACCATCGGCCCGGAGGGGCGCGGCACCTACCGGCAGGACTACCACCAGGACCTGGCGACCGCCGAGCAGACCGCCTATGCCCTGGAGGGCAAGACCACCTGGCGGGACAAGCCCTGGCTCGACCTGGCCTTCAGCGGCTCGCGGGTCATCTACCGGGTCGAGCTGAGCAAGCCGGTGGCGAAGCTCACGCTGGGGTTCTCGTACTGGGGGACCAAGACCACCGAGGGCCTGGTGTGGGCGTCCAGTGATGGGCAGCAGTGGACGCAGGTGTGGGCCTACGACCCCGCCACCATGCCCGTGGATGTGCGCGTGTCGGGCAGTGCCGAGTTAGCCCCGTACCTGAGCAAGGGCGCGCGCCCGGTGCTCTACCTGAAGCTTGGGACCGACACGAAGTGGGGCCTGCTGTTCGGATGGTCGCTCAATGCGTTCGAGAAAGCCCCGCCCGCGCTCAAGCCCTACCAGCCGGGGCCGGTGCCGCCCGACGGGGCGCTGCGCTACTGCATCCACTATGGCGAGGTGGACTCGGACCTGGAGTACTTCCTGCAGCGGGCGCAGGTGAACCTGCTGCACTGGCATGGCCCGTTCTCGGGCTATGGCGGCATGGCGGAGCGGGCCAAGCTGGACGGCCTGAAGCGCAGCGCCAAGCAGACCACGGACTTGGCCCATGCGTCCGGCATGGCCTGCCTGCTGTACATCGGCCCGTGTTTCAGCTACGGCGACCCCGAGAGGCGCACCCAACTCTTCGGCTTCTATGACAACATCTGGTCGCAGTACGAGGACTACTTCGGCCCGAAGCCCGGCGATCTGCTCGACCAGGCCCAGCGCGACGTGCAGGGCCGGCCACGGCCGTACGAGTACGGCGGCCAGCAGGGCTACCACCTGTGCGTCAACAGCCCCGGCGTGCGCCAGATGACCAAGGGCCTCATCCGCATGATCGTGGAGTCCGGCGGCGACGGCAGCTTCTACGACGGGCCGTATGTCACCGAGGGCCGCTGCTACTGCCGCTGGTGCCGCGACAAGTTCCGCCAGTGGCTCCGGGACAGCTACTCCGCCGCGGATCTGGAGGCGCACCTCGGAGTCACGGACGTCGCCACTGTCGAGCCGCCGAAGTCAGCCCGGGAGAAGCTGTGGGTGCCCTTCCGGCGCTTCAATGCCTGGAGCCTGCTGGACTTCATGCGCGACACGAAGGCCTACGCGCGCACGCTCAATCCGCACTACCTCATGACCAGCAACTACTGCATGTGGAGCGGCGAGCCGTTCAGCCCCATCCGCGGCACGGCCGAGGACGCCGAAGTCGAGAGCCAGGTCGTGGACGTGCTGTTCGACGAGGCGGCCTACGGCGCCGGCCCGCGCTGGGAGCAGGGCGGAAAGGTCAGTAACGCAACCGACTACCGGCACCTGCTGGCCGCCGCCCAGGGAGTCCCCGTGGCGCTGCTGAAGACCGCACCCGAGGGCACCCATCCCGACGCGGGCGGCAACCTGACGCGCCTGGCCCTCGCCGAGGGGGCCGCGAACGGCGCGACGTGGCAACTGCACAAGCTCAAGCCCGCCGCGCAGGTCGGCGCCGAGCAGTACAACAGCTTCCTCGCCGCCCGGCAGGACGTGCTGGTGCGCTGCAAGCCGTGGGCTACCATCGGCATCTGGACCTCCTCGACCCAGGCCTACTTCGACCTGCCGACCTACCCCACGGCGATCTCGCGCTTCCTGGCCGACAACCACCTGCCGCACCGCTTCGTGATTGACCGCGAGGTCGAGCAGGGCAAACTGGCCGGGCTCGACGTGATGATCGTGCCGCAGGTGTCGGTGATCTCCGGCAAGCAGTTGGCCGCGCTGGAGGCCTTCGCGCGCAGCGGCAAGGGGCTCATCCTCGTCAATCGCTGCGGCGGAAAGGACGAGTGGGGCGACGCCCGCACGAAGCTGCCGCTCGGCCAGCCCGATGAGCAGGCCACGCCGCCGCTCAAACAGGCCCTGGGGCGCGGGCGCGTGGCGTACACGACCTGTGGGACGCTGCCACAGTCGCCCAATGGCGGGTTGTCGGCCGACGACCGGGCGCGCCTGCATGTCACGCCGGAGCTGATTGCATGGGCCGCCGGGCACGACCTCCCGGCCTGGCTCCCCGCGACCGACCAGGTCGAGGTGACGACGGCCTATGACGGCAAGCAGACACTGCTGGCCAGTCTCGTCAACTACGGAGTCGAGCTGAGCGGCCATGTGAAGGCTGTCGGCCCGATGCCGCTGCGGGTGATGCTGCCGCCGGGGATGACCGTCGCGAGCGCCACGCTCTTCAGCCCCGACAGGCCTGCCGGCGCGCAGGGCCAGCCGCTGCAGTGTGTGACCTTCACGCCGGGCCGCGAGCGCTACGCCCGCGTCACCGTGCCGGGCCTGGACATCCTCTCGCAGGTGCAGTTCGCGCTGAAGCCCGCGGCGTCCGTCGCCATCACGCCGGCGATGAAGCTGCAGGCCAACGGCGAGGCCGTGCCGGGAGCAGAGCTGGGCCTGGGCATATCCGGGGCCGTCGGCGCGAAGCTGTCGCTGGCCCTGCCGACGGGCTGGAAGATCGTCAAGGCCGCCACGGGGGCCGATGGCTCCGGCTACCTGGTCAGCATCCCCGCGACCGAGGCTGCGGCGCTGCAGCGGGTCGGCGTGACGGCGCGCCTGCCCAAGGGTGTCGTGCTCACCGACGAGGTCTGGCTGCC
This sequence comes from bacterium, assembly GCA_021372615.1. NCBI lineage: Bacteria > bacterium. Next base: position 75,483 of record JAJFUB010000093.1, read on the forward strand.
GCTGCGGCAGCCGCTGGAGCTGTCGCTGCACATGCCCCCGTACGCCGACACGCGCTCGGGCCGCACTGCCGTGACCATCGCGGTCCACAACCGCCTCGATCAGGCTGCGACCGTGGGCCTGCGGCTCACCGCACCCCCCGGGTGGAGCTTCGACCGCCCGACCATCGCGGAGACAGTCGAGGGCCTGACGCACGCGGGGCTCGGCGCATGGCTGCAGGCCCCGCCCGACGCGAAGCCCGGCGTCTACACGGTCTCGGCCGTGGCCAACGCCGGAGGCAAGGAGGTCCGCGCCGAGGCGAGCTTCAGTGTGGTGGACAACCTGCGCGCCCTGCCGTGCCCGTACATCTCCCCGGCGCAAGGGCTGCCGCCGGTGGGGAACGCCGCGAAGATTGACGGCAAGCTCGACGAGGCCTGCTGGAAGCTGGCCGGCAGTGTGACCGGCTTCCAGCGCAACGATGGCAAGGGCCCCGCCGGCTGGCCCTTACCCACTTTCGATGTGTAGGGTTCTGCTGATGAGTCTGTTGAGTAGTCGTTGGTTGAGCTTGGTCAGGCGGCGGTCGGCGCAGAGCACGATCTGCAGCCCGAGCCAGAAGGCGCTCTCGGTCTTCCAGTAGT
>JAJFUB010000094.1 GCA_021372615.1 bacterium
CCCCTGGCCCCCCCCTGAAGGGGGGGGTGTTGAAGCGGCGTCGCCCCCCCTCAAACGGGGGGTGAGGAGGCGTTCCAGCGCCTCCAGGCAGAGCACCGTCGTGGCGTGGGCGCCGGTGCCGAAGGCCATGCCGGGGTCCAGCTCAATCACGAGGTCACCCGGGCGCGCCAGCTCGGGCTGTTCGGCCGGCGGCCAGTCGCGCCAGGTGGGCTTGATGACGAGGCGCTGCCCGACCCGTGTCGGGTGCCAGTAGGCCTTCCATGACTCGGCCCAGTCCTGGTCGTCCACATTGCGCTCGGAACACTCTGCGTGGCCTCCCTCCAGCAGTTCCTCCGGTAGCGCGGCGAGGCGCTCGGCCAGCTCCTGCCGGCGCGCCGGCAGGCGGCCGTCATCGGGCAGCCACGCCCACAGAGTGGCCCCTTCCGGCGTATCCTGCGAAGCGCAGCCGCCGGCGAGGTCCTGCAGCATCGCGGCGACCGCCTCGGCGGCGTTCTGGGGGCAACGGATGGTGAGCTCGCGCCACTGCATGGTGTGTGCCGCGTGGGCGGGTGCGTCCTCGAACCCGCGACTTGGGTTGCGGGTTCGAGGACGAACCCGCCTACGCGTCGCCTTTCAGGGTGTCTCGGAGGCGGTCGAACAGGCCCTTGTGATTGCTGGGGGCCGGGGGCTCATGTCCAAAGGCCTCGGCCAGTTGCTCGAACAGCTCGCGTTGCTCGGGGGTCAGGCGCTCGGGTGTGACGACCCGGAGCGTGATGACATGGCGCCCGCGGCCGCGTCGGCGCAACTGCGGCACGCCCTTGCCGGGGAGCACGATCTCGGCGCCCGACTGCGTGCCGGCGGCCACCTGGATCTCAGTCTCACCCTCCAGCGTCGGCACGGTCAGTCGGTCGCCCAGGGCGGCCTGCCAGAAAGCGATGGGCACGGTCGAGTGGATCGTCGGGCCGTCGCGGGTGAAGAGCGGGTGGCGGGCGACGCGGATGCGGACGTAGAGGTCGCCGGCATGACCGCTCTCGCCCATGTCGCCGCCGCCGGAATACTGGATGTGCTGCCCGTCCTCGATGCCCGGGGGGATCTCGACGGTGAAGGGCTCGGTACGGCGGGAGATGCCCGAGCCGCCGCAGGTCTCGCAGGGGTCGGTGATGAGGGTACCCCGGCCCCGGCACTGGGGGCAGGTGACCACTGTGGCCATGGTGCCGAAGAAGCTCTGCTGGAGCTGGCGGACGCGGCCCTGGCCGGCGCAGGTCTGGCACGGGGTGGGAGTGGAGCCGGGCCGGGCGCCGGAGCCCTGGCAGGTCTCGCAGGTGACGCGCCGGGTCAGCTCGATCTCCCGCGAGGCGCCCGTGAGCACCTCTTCCAGCTCAATCGTCAGCTCGTGCTGCAGATCGCGGCCGGGGGTGACGCGCTCGCCGCCGCCGAACCCGAAGCCGAAGGCCTGGTTGAACAACTCGAAGATGTCGAAGCCCTGGGGGGCGCCGAAGTCGCCACCGTTGTGGCCATAGAGGTCATAGCGCTGGCGCCGCTCCGGGTCGCTGAGCACGGCGTAAGCCTCGCCCAGCTCCTTGAAGCGTTCCTCGGCGTCGGCGTGGGAGTTGACGTCGGGATGGTGTTCCCGGGCAAGTCTGCGATAGGCGCGCTTGATCTCCTCGGCGGAGGCGCTGCGCTCGACTCCCAGGACCTCGTAGTAATCCTTCGGCATGGTGGTGTCTGGCTTCCACTCGTCCGCCCGGGGGGCCCTGCACACGGATTGAGCGCCAGGTCATGGCGCTCAGGGACGACGCCGGGCCGGCGGAGGGCTACCCGTCCTCGCCTGCCGGCTCCCAGTCCTCATTCGGCTCCTCGGTCTCTTCGTCCTCTTCGTCCTCCGCCTCGTCCTCTTCCTCTTCCTCGTCGTCGGCGAGTTCCTCGTCGTCGTCCGAGTCGTACTCGTCTTCGGCCCCGTCCTCATCCTCGTCGGCCCCGTCGAGGCCGAGCAGAGCGGCCTCGACGACCTCGGGAGCGGCCAGATCGCCGGGCTCAGCGGCGGCCAGCGCCTCGGGCGCCTCCTCGGGCTCCGGCGGGGCGTCGGAGATCTGGATCAGCCCGGCGGCAATCTCGTGCAGCGCGATGGTCAGGGAGTTGCGGGTCGGCAGGTTGACCAGCGGCGGCGCGCCATCCTTGAGCTGCTTGGCTCGCTTGGCCGCGGCCACGACCACGGTGAAGCGGCTGCCGACGCGGTCCACCAGCTCTTCAATCGGGAAAGGTCTCACAAAACTCCTCCTTGGCCCGATGCGTGCTGACACGCAGGGTCACAGGTGAATCGGAACATACAGTATACCGGGACCAGGCAGAGCCGTCAAAAGGAATTATCGCTCTCACGTCGGGCCGCAGCGGGTGCGCTTGACAGCGCCCCGGGCGCTGCTATACTCGTGATACAGCGTCTGCTGTACTGTCAGTCCGGCAGCCCATCTCACAGCCCGCGGCCTCCCCGGCCGCACCATCGCACTACGTCGCTGGCCGGCCACACCGCCGCATCGGGCCCCCCGGCCCGTCCTGCCCGGTCTTCTGGTTGGTGATCACTCCGTGCCGACACTGCTTGAACGCCTGGGACGGGCGCTGTGGCAATCCGATCGCCCCGTCTGCTGCGACCCTTCGTCCCCGGCCCTGCATATCGCCGTCCGTTGCGACAGGTGCGGCGAGATCATACGCACTCGCGCCGAAAAGGCCTACGAGCTCGAGGCCGAGTATGAGCTTGGCAACGGGCACGCCCTGACCGACGACGACGATGACCCCAAGCCCTCCGGCTACGTACTGCACAAGGAACTGGTGGGGGCCGGGTGCCAGAACCTCATCCACCTCGTCATCCATCTGGATGCGCACCGCACCGTGACCGCCCGCCACATCGAGGGCGGGCAGTTCGTGGAGTTCCAGGATTGCGAATGACCGGCGGCGCGCCGGAAGTTCCCGCATGCGATGAGCGATCCCCAGCCCCCTGAGACCCCTGCGCCGTCACCTGCCCCCCGCCCGCCTGTGTGGCGGGTGGCGCTGTTCACGCTGCTGGCCCTCGGCTTGCTCGCCGGGCTACCCTACCTGCGCGGCGTGCCGCCCCTGGTGGGCAGCATCGCGGCGACGGTGCTGTTCCTGCTGCTCACCCTGTTGGTGATACGCGAGACCGCGCAGTTCCCGCTGGCGCCACTCGCCGACGGCTTCGGCCTGGCGGCGTGCCTGGCGCTGTGGGCCGCGGCCGGTGAATGGCTGGAGATCGCGCCGCACCTGAAGCCGCTGCTGGGCGCGGCGGCCGGTCTGCTGTTCCTGGGGGCCTGCCTGTTCTTCGGTCGGCTGCTGTCCCTGATCGTCCGCGAGCGCAACATGCTGCTCCCGGTGGCCATCATCGCCGGTCTGGCCGACATCTTCACCGTCTTCTTCGGGCCCACCGGCAAGACGCTCGAGCACGCGCCGCACATCGTGCAGAAGCTCTCGGTCGGCATCCCCCAGGTTGGCTCGGCGACCGGGGCCCAGGGCGGGGCGGGGCTGTCGCATATCGCGACCGCCGGCCTGGGCGATTTCGTCTTCCTGACCTTCTTCCTGGTCGGCGCCTACCGCTTTGGCCTGCGCGGCAAGCGGACCTTCTGGATCATCTTCGCCCTGACGCTTCTGGGCATGGGTGCGGTGCTATATGTGCCGGGCCTGCCTGCCGCACCGCTGCTACCGTTCATCGTGACCGGCTTCCTGGTTGCCAACGCCCGAGCCTTCCACCTGTCGCGCACCGAGAAGGCGTACATCGCCATCGCCATCTGCTTCATCGTCGCCCTGCTGGCGGCGGTGGCGCTGCTGATGCGGCGGCTGTAAGGCGGAGCGCGGGCTTTCCAGCCCGCGTTTGGCCGTGTTGCGGGCTGGAAAGCCCGCGTTCCAGGCACGAAAACGGCCGCAGCGCTCCCACGCGCTGCGGCCGATGTGTTCCCCCAGACTGTCTGAACCCGGCTACATCGCCTTGTTCACCAGGTCGCTGACCGAGACGATGCCCTGGACCTTCTTGTCGAAGATGACCGGGCAGCGCGACAGGCCCATGTTGGCCATCAGTCGCGCCACATACTTGACGTCCAGGTCCGGGTTCACCACCACCAGGGGCTTGCTGTGAATCTCGTGCACCTTGACCTCGTTGGGGTCGAGGCCCGCGGCCATCACCTTGTAGGCGATGTCGCGCTGGGTGACAATGCCATAGGCATCGTCGGGGCTGCGCCGGTCCACGATCAGCGCGCGCACACCCTTCTCCTTCATCAGCCGCACCGCCTCCGCCACCGGAGCCAGCCCGTCCACCATGATGACACCTGTGGTCATGACCTCTCGTGCCGTCGGCATGAAGCTTCACCTCCTCGAGTTATGCGCCCGTTGGACAATTCCCTCTCCGCTCCCGCTCACCTGCGGCGACATGACTGCCCGACGCAACATTCTCGGGCTGTAGAAGCCATGCAAGTCCCCACAGACAGGCGGTCTTGACCTCGATCCATCGCGAGAAGGGGCCCAGCCCCGGGCAGCGAACTAGTCGCCAACATCGAACACACGCGGTGACTCCCATGCGATGGCTTCCGCTACTGTGCGCACTCCTCGCCCTGGCTCTCACACCCCTCCATGCTGCTGACGCCACCGAACGTCGCGGCCTGTGGGTCGGGGGCGGGACCTTCAACACGCCCGAGGCCGTGGCTGACGCGGTGGACCGGGCTGCCGCCGCGCACCTGAATGCCCTCTACCCGCTCGTATGGTACAACGGCGGGCAGGCCTGGTACCGCAGCAAGCTGTGCCCGCTGGCCGACAAGGTGGACCCCGGCTTCGACCCGCTGGGCCACATGATCGCCCTGGCCCATGCCAGGGGGCTGCAGGTCCACGCCTGGTTCGTCAACGGCAGCTACGGCTGGAGCAGTAAGGGCGTGTTCGAACAGCACCCGGACTGGGCGATGCAGACCGGACGGCCCGCGAAGCCCGGATGGTACGACCTGGGCCGGCCCGAGGTGCGGCGCTTCGAGACCGACGTCACGATCGAGTGCCTGCGCAACTACGACCTGGACGGCCTGCACTTCGACTACATCCGCTACGGCGGCCAGGAGTACTGCTACTGCGCGCACTGCCAGGAGGAGTTCGCGCAACGCAGCGGCCTGCCGCCGCTGGCCGGCGGCGGGAAGCTCTTCCCGGTCGCCCTGTCCAGCGGCGGCAACCCGCTGGGCAAGCCCAGCACCGCACAGGTGCTGGCCACCTTCGATGACGGCGTCCCCGCCATCACGCTCAACAAGCTCGGGCAGGGCGAAGCGGCGCTGCTGAACTGGCAGGCCAGCCGGCCGGCCAACCCGGCGGTGGATGATACGGTGCGGCGGCTGCTGCAACGCTTCGGGGCGACGGCACAGAGCTTCTGCCAACTCCGCACGACGCAGACGAACGCCAAGTACCGGGCGGAGACCCAGGCCGAGGGCCTCGAATGGCTCGGCGCTCTGGGCTTCAAGGCCCGGGCGCTGGACGAGACGAAGGTGAGCGACGTGCCGGCCGGCGGAACGGTGCTGCTGTACGCGCAGTACTACCTGAGCGAGGAGACAGCAGCGTGGCTCAAGGAGTTCGTGGCCGCAGGAGGCCATGCCCTATTCGTGGACGGGCCGGTGTTCGCGATCAAGCTCCCGGACCTGCAGGCCGTGCTGGGGCTGACCGGCACCGCCCCCTACTTCCACGGTCTGCGCGTCATCAGCCCGACACCCGGGCAGGACTTCCTGCAGGTCGGGCCGCCGGTGGACGCCGCGGTGGAGAAGGAGCGGCTGGCGAAGTGGGTCGAGTACCGCAAGTGGACCGTGTCCGAACTCGTGCGCAGCGTGTACCGCGAGGCCAAGCAGATCAAGCCGAAGGCAGAGGTCTCCGCGGCCGTCTTCTACAACCGCCAGTCCGCCGATGCCGTCTGCCAGGACTGGTACGGTTGGCTCAAAGAGGGTATCATTGATTACGTCATCCCGATGGCGTACCTGATGGACAATGCGAAGCTGCGCGAGGCCCTGGAGGAGTGGCGCGCGGCCGACCCGCAGATGGCCCGGATCATCCCCGGCCTGAGCATCTACATGAGAGAGGGCGGGAACACGTCCTCGCGCCCGCGCGAGTTGGTGCTGTCGCAGGTGGAGCTGTCACGCTCCCTGGGGGCCCGGGGCAACGTGTTCTTCGCCAGCAACTACCTGAATGCTGATCTGACCGCAGCCCTGTCCGGCGGGCCCTACGCCACAGTGGTTCAGCCCTACACCCCGGGGACCCAATGATGAGTGAACTGGATGTTCTGGCCATCGGTAGCGCCCTGGTCGAGTTGACGCCCCGCAAGCTCGGGGTGGACCTCGTCCATGCCCATGAGTATGAGGCCCTGCCCTCCGGCGCCACCTCGAACTTCTGCATCGCCCTGGCGAAACTGGGCACGAGTGTCGGGCTGGCGACGCGGGTGGGTGATGACGAGTTGGGGCAGTGGCTGCTGTCCCGTCTCCGGGAGCTGGGCGTGGACACGTCCCCGGCACGCGCGGTGGCAGGGCAACTCACCCCCGTCTCGCTGTGCTGGATGGACCAGGGCGGCGCGAAGACCTTCTACTTCTACCGCTTCGCCGGGCACTGCGACCCGATGCAGGAATTCGGGCGCGAGCCGCTGACGGACGACGAACTCAGGCAGGCACGGCTCTTTGACTTCAGCGAAGCTACCATCCGCTCCGAGCCGCTGCGCTCGTTGTCGCTGGACCTGGCGCGGCGAGCCAGGGCCCTGGGCCTGCAGGTGGCCTACGCGATGAACTACCGCGCCTCGCAATGGCGCGAGCCGCTGGAGCAGGTCGTGGCCGTGCAGCGCGAGGCCCTGGCGCTGGCCGACATCGCGGTGATGAACGTCGAGGAGGCGGCCCTGGTGGCCGGGGCCCAGGGAGGGGTATCGGCACAGCCGACAGAGACCCCGCCACTCATGCCTCCGGCGGCCGCCCTGCGCGGCTTGGGTCCTGCTGTCATCGCCGTCACCGCCGGGGCTGCGGGCGTCACGGTCGTCACCCCCGACGAGGCGGAGCACGTGCCCGCCGAGCCGGTCGAGGTCCGCTACGACATCGGCGCCGGCGACACCTTCCACGCCGGCTTCATCGCGGCGCTGCTGCGCGGGCGCGACCCGGTCACGGCCGCGCGCCTGGGCAGCGCGGCGGCGGCCCTGCGCATCTCGCGCGCGGCGGACATGCGGTCGCTGCCCACGTGGGAGGAGACACTGGGCCAGGCCGGGGAGCCGCCCGATGATGGTGAACTGACGCTCGAGGGCGCCCCGCTGTGATAGCCTGACCTGCCCCGGTAGCGTCGCGTCGGCGGTGGTGGACGATTCGGCGCTCGAGGTGTACCATAGGCCGACCGTCGTCATCTATCGCACTGGTTGCAGTCGCTGTTGGCCATTCTGAACCAAGGATCGTCACGAGGTATGCGCTGGGCTGTGCTTCTGTCACTGGTGATGGTGTTGTGTTTCTGCGCTGCAGGGCCGCGATCGCTCGCATGGGCGGATGCCCCTGCCGACGAGGAGGAGACGGGCCTGCCGCTCGTGCGCGAGCCCCTGCCGCAGGACCCGAGCATGCCGCCGCTGACCGGCGAGCCGATCCGTCCGGTGCCGAAGCGGACCGCCCCCGTCAAGCCCGCCGCACCGGTGGTCATCAAACCCGTGCCCACACCGCCGCCGACTCCACGCTTCGACCCGCAGGCTCCGCCGGCCCTGACGCTGGCCTATCCCGCGCCGGATGGCGTCGTGGATGAGGGGCAGCAGACGCTGGTCTGGAACACCTCCGGGACGATCACACAGGTGAGGATCACCTACAGCGGCACGCGCTGCGAGTTGGGCGGGCATTCGCGTGGCACCTTCAGCGGTACTGTCGGCAAGTTCGCGAACCAGGGCATAGCGCGCTGGAACGTGCCCTGGATGGACGCCACGGAGTTCGCGGTGCGCCTGACCGGCTACGATGCGGGCGGCAAGGAAGTCGCTCGCGACGAGCGGCGCTACCAGCTACGCCCCCGCGTCCTGAAGGACAAGCCCGACACGTGCATCGTGGTCAGCAAACCCCTGCAGCGACTCTACTACCTGCGGGACGGCCTGGTGCGGCGCATGCACATCGTCTCGACGGCGATGGGTGGGTACAACACACCGACCATGCGGCCAGGCTCGTATGGCTCCCGCGGGGCCATGGGCCGGGTCTTCAGCAAGCAGTACGCGCCGGTCAGCCATCTCTATCACTGCGTGATGTACTACTGGCTGGGGATCACGTCCTCGGGCAGCCACGGCATCCACGCGACCTCGCCGCCCTTCTACGGCCGCCTGGGCGGCCCCGCCTCCCACGGCTGCATCCGCCAACACCGCGCCGACGCCAGGGTCCTGTGGGGGATGGTCTCGGTGGGAACGCCGGTGTACGTGCAGTAGGGAGAGGGGCAAGGGTCGAGGGTCAAGGGTCAAGGGTAACGGCAACGGCAGACACCCTATCAACCAAAGCAACAGGGACAGGCCCATGTGGGCACTGTCCCTGTTTCCGTTGTGCCTCAGTTGCCACGGGCGGGGTCGCTGTCGTTACCCTTGCCCCTCGCCCCTAGATCGCCGGCAGGCTGGCGGCGGCTACCGACTGGCCTACGCGGCGGTTGGCTTCGTCGGGCAGTTGCAGCGTCACCTTGTCGCGCAGCTCGGGGAACTCGCCGTCGAGGACCTCTTCGGCCTTCTCCTTGATGATCTGGCCGCCGTCGCCCGTGGTAGCGCGGCCCAGGATCAGGCAGTGCTCGACCTCGTAGAAGTCGCAGTAGTGAGCCAGCGCATAGCCGAACCAGGTGCCCACCGTCTCGTACACCGGCACGACGCGCTCGTCGCCGGCCTTCATGAGGTCCTGCACCACCACGAGCTTCTCCGGCAGGCCCAGACCCTCGTCGAACTCGATGCCCGCGGCGGCGGCCACGCGGGTCACGCCGGTCTGGTTGAAGTACTGGACACCGCAGCCGGCGTCGCCCGACCACTCGTCCACGGGAGCGCTGGGGGCGTAGTCAATCGGCGCGAAGGCCAGCTCATTGAGCCAGCCGGTGATGTTCCCGTCCGGGGTGACATAGCCGGCCGCTTCGCTGGTGCCCATGGCGATGCCCAGCACCGCGTTGGCGTTCAGCTCCATGGAGCCGGCCAGGGCGGTCACTTCGCCATCGTTGACGATGGTCAGCGGCACGCCCCACTCCTTGCCGATGTTCACGAACAGGTCCTTGACCTGTGCGTTGAAGACGTCCTTGGGGATGCCCCGGAAGAGCGAGGCCACCAGCACGCGGTCGTTGATCCACACGCCCGCGGCGCTGCCGCCGATGGCGTCCACGGAGGGCAGGTGCGACGCGGCTTCCTTGAGGCCGGCGTTGATGCGCTCGCGGTGGTAGCTGGGGTCCTTCTGGGTCTTGGGGTCCCACGGGAACTCGTCCGCCCACACGGCCTGGCCATCCTTGACGGCGGCGAGCTTGTAGTCGCTGCCGCCCAGGTCAATGCCGATGCGGTTGCCGTCCAGGTGGCGGCCCAGCGGCATGGTCGTCTCCCTGGTCGCGGGGACGGCCGCGGCGTCCATGATCTCGACCGTGAAGTCGTGCTCGTAGACGCCGCCCATGAAGTCGTGGTCAAAGGCGCGCGCGCCGGTGGGCGAGTAGACGGCCTTGATGTGCTCGCCGATGGCGGCGGGGCCGCCGACCATGACCTTCCAGCCGCCGCGCTGCCACAGCAGGAACTTCACGAGGCGCTCGGCGTACGTCAGGTTCGCGGCGAAGCGGTCGCTGTGCGGGCCGAAGCACATGGTCTCGAACGTCGAGACCGAACCATCAGCACGCTCCAGGCCGATGCGCAGCGGCACGCCCATGCCGGACTCCTCAACCTGCGCCACGAACGCCCTATTGGCCAACACAGCCGGGCGGAAGTCCGGGTCCAGGGGCGGGGTGAAGTAGGGCTCAACCAGTTCGAAAGCATCATCCATCGTCTAGTCTTCCTCTCGTGCGGCGCGGGGCCGCTTGGGGTTCGTGGGTTGTGGGAGCGACTAGTTCCCGGCCGGGCGACGTATTCCTGCAAGAGCCTCACCGCGCGCCAGGTCGGGGTGCCGCCGCTACAGCAGCTCCTTCGCCTTCGCCACGACGTTCTCGACCGTGAAGCCGAACTCAGCGAACACGGTCTTGGCCGGGGCCGAGGCGCCGAAGTGGTCCAGGCCGACGACGGCGCCGGTGCAGCCGACGTACTTGTACCAGCCCATCGTGCATCCGGCCTCAATCGCCAGCTTGGGCACGTCGGGCGGCAGAACCTGGGTGCGGTACGCGGCCGGCTGGGCATCGAACAGCTCGGTCGAGGGCATCGAGACGACGCGCGCGGCCACGCCCTCGTCCTTCAGAACGGCCTGCGCCTTCAGGGCCAGCTCGACCTCCGAGCCCGTCGCCAGCAGCACGAGCTGCGAGTTCTGTGCCTCCGACAGGATGTAGCCGCCGCGCTGCACGCCCTCGCGGACCGGGTAGGCCTCCACGTCGAGGATCGGCAGGTTCTGGCGCGTCAGGGCCAGCAGGCACGGCTCCTGGCGCGTGATGGCCTGCCGCCAGCACTCCGCTGTCTCATTGGCGTCCGCCGGGCGGTAGACTGTCAGGCCCGGGATGGCGCGCAGGGCCAGCAGGTGCTCGACGGGCTGGTGAGTGGGCCCGTCCTCGCCCACGCCGATGCTGTCATGGGTGAAAATGAAGATGCTGTGGCACTGCATCAGCGCCGCCAGGCGCAGCGTCGGGCGGACGTAGTCGGCGAAGACCAGGAACGTGGCGCCGTAGGGGATGACGCCGCCGTGCAGGGCCATGCCGTTGACGATGGCGCCCATACCCAGCTCGCGCACCCCGAAGTGCACATTGGTGCCGCAACACATGCAGTCCGTGCCGTATTCGCCGCAGCCCTTGATCTCGCTCTTGTTCGAGGGCGCCAGGTCAGCCGAGCCGCCCAGCATGTTGCCCAGGCGGTTGCCGATGGCCGTCAGCGCTTCGCCGGAGGCGGCACGGGTGGCCATGCCCTTGTCATTGGGGGCGAAGACGGGGACGGCGTCCTCCCAGCCCTCAGGCAGCTTGCCGGCGACGAGGGCCTCAAAGCGGGCCGCGGCTTCGGGACGGGCCGCGCGCACGCCGGCCAGCTTCTCCTGCCACTGAGCCTGCAGGGCCGCGCCGCGTGCCCCGGCCTCCTGCATGTGGGCAGCGGCCTCGGCGGGCACATGGAACGTCTCGGCGGGCCACCCGAGCTTCTCGCGCGTCGCGGCCATGGCTTCCGCGCCCAGGGGCTCGCCATGGGCCGAAGCGCTGTCCTGCTTGGGGCTGCCGAAGCCGATGTGGGTGGGGACGACGATCAGCGACGGCCGCTCGGTCTCCGCCTGGGCGGCCTTCACGGCCTGCTCGATGGCAGCCACATCATTGCCGTCGGCCACCTGCTGCACGTGCCAGCCATAGGCGGCAAAGCGCGTCGGCACGTCCTCGGTGAAGGCCAGGTCGGTGCGACCCTCAATCGAGATCTCGTTGTCGTCGTACAGGTAGATGAGCTTGCCGAGCTTGAGCGTCCCGGCCAGGGACGCCGCCTCCGAGGAGATGCCCTCCATCAGGTCGCCATCGGAGACGATCGCGTAGACGGTGTGGTCCACGAGGTCGGCGCCGGCCTCGGCGTTGGTCTGCGCGGCCAGGAAGCGCTCAGCCATGGCCATGCCCACGCCCATGGCGAAGCCCTGCCCCAGCGGTCCAGTGGTGGCCTCCACGCCGGGGGTGTGGCCATACTCAGGATGGCCCGGGGTCTTGCTGCCCCACTGGCGGAAGTTGCGGACTTCCGACAGGGGCAGGTCGTACCCGTACATGTGCAGCAGCGCATACAGCAGCGCTGAGCCGTGGCCTGCGGACAGGATGAAGCGATCGCGGTTGGGCCACTGGGGATCGGCGGGGTTGAACCGGAGGATGCGGTCGAAGAGCGTGTACGCCATCGGGGCAGCGCCCAGCGGCAGGCCGGGATGGCCCGACTTGGCCTGTTCGACTGCGTCCACGGCCAGGAAGCGCAAGGTGTTGATGCAAAGCTGGTCCAGCTCGGTCATTGGGTCAACCTCTCGGAGGGCGGGGCGGACACCGCCAGCGTAAGGCCAGGCCCGGCGGCCTGGCTCGGTCGGGCCATTGTAGCACATTGCGCAGGGGAAGCTGAAGGGCTGGATGGCAGGGGAGGGTCTGTAGGGCGGGGGCTTGTACCCCGCCGAGCCGTTCGGGTAGCGTCAGGCACGGCGGGGTGCGAGCCCTCGCCCTACAAGCGAGGCAGCGTCAGTTCAGGCCGCACCACTCCAGGACTTGCGTGAGGGCCGCCTTGCCCTCGGCCTGCAACTGCTTGTCGGGGCCATAGATGCGCAGGTAAGGGATACTGCGCAGGCTGAACTGCTGGGCCACGGGCGAGCCCCAGTCAATGCCCTGGTGGCCCGGGCGGTTGATGTCCACCTTGACCACGGCAGTGTCCTGGCGAGTCTGCACCAGCTTCTCCAGGTGCGGCGCCAGGGCCCGGCACGGCGGGCAGAACTCGCTGTAGAAGTCCACGATGGTCGTCTTGCCGGCGACCAGGTAGTCCTCCAGCTTGATCTGCTCGCCCTTGCCCACAACGATCAGCGCCGGCTGGGGTGGGGCCAGCTTGTCCAGCCACGCCTTCGCCGCGGCCGCCTGGGCTTCCGAGAGCTTCCCGCTCTGCAGGGCTGCCTCCAGCAACTCGCGGGCGATCTGCAGATGGGCCAGCCCGATGACATACTGGTCCTGAGAGGTGAGTTGGTCCGCGGTCTGCCCGGCGGCCACCTCCAGGATCTTGTGGGCTGTCTCCCGCGCTACCGCCGCCTCACCCCGGGCGATGGCGCTGTCCAGGGCGGCGCCCAGGGCGGGGAAAGGGCTCTCCTGGGCCTGAGCCGGCAGCAGCCCCGCCGCTCCCAGCACCAGCATCAACGCGATCAGGCAACACTGCTTCATGGGGCTCACTCCTCTGTCGTCACGCCAGCTCCACGGGCTGCCGGGTGCGCGCCGACTCGAGCGCCCCCTCAATCAGGCGCAACTCGAAGGCGCTGTCTTCCGGCGGGTTGAGCAGCCCCTGGCGGGTCTCCAGCGCCTGTGCGAAGGCCTCGCACTGGGCCTGGAGATCGTCGCCGCCCCACTCGCCGTCCCCCTCGACGCGCGGCACGGGCGCTACTTCTATAACATCATTACCTTCCCAGAAAGTGCCGCAGACTTCGTGCAGGATCTGAACGGCGAACCCGCCGTCCGGACAGAAGACCTTCATCATGCCGCTCGGGAAGCCCTCGGGTGTGGCGAAGCTGGCGATGATGTGGCCGACGGCGCCGCTGTCATACAGCAGCGTGGCCGACAGCGTGTCGCTGTCCACCTGCCCCGGCGGGAAGCCCAGGCTACTGCCGGTGGCCACGACGCGCTGTGGGTCGCCCAGCACCCAACGCAGCGTGTTCAGCCCGTAGCTCATGTGGCAGACGGCCATGCCGCCGCTCTGCGTGTCATCGAGATACCACGACGCGGGCTGGCCGGGGGGCGGGGCCATGTGCCAGAAGAACTCCACCTCGCCGTAGATCAGCGGGCCGAAATGCTTGTTCTGGATGAAGTCGCGAGCCCGCTGGATGGTGGGGTGGTAACGCCGCTGGAAGCCGACCTCCACGATCCGGCCGCGCGCTTGCGCCAGTGTCGCGACCTGCTCCGCCTGCGCGGCGCTGACCACCATCGGCCCCTCGACGAACACATCGAGGTCATGCTCCAGCGCCCACATGATGTGCTGGTGGTGCGCGGCGTTGACGGAGGCGATGGAGACGGCGTCGGGCTGTACCTGCGCCGCTACGGCCTCGACGTCCGTGCCGTACGCCGGCATGTGGTGCGCCTCGGCCAGGCGTCGCGCCGAGGCTTCGGTCCGTGACACGACCCCGGCCAGCTCCACACCCGCGATCTTGGCGAAGCACGCGGCGCGGGAATGGGCCAGGCCACCCGCGCCGATGAACAGCAACCGCTTCGGCATGAGACACCTCACTCCTGACTGTCCGTCCGGTCCGGCAGACACCACCACTGCACTTGACCCAGCCCAGCTGCCTCCAGCCTCGCCGCCGCCTCTTCCAGGCGGATGTCGTAGGTCGGCGAATGGCAGTCCGACCCCAGCGACAGCGTCACGCCCCGGCTGTGCAGGTCGGCCAGATAGTCCACATAGCGCCGCCGGAAGGCCTCCGGGTAGGCCCGGTTCAGCACCATCGCCTCGAGATTGGCTTCCACCGCGGTGCCGTGCGCGATAGCCGCCGCGGCGAACTCATCGTGCATCGAGGCGGGGATGCGGTCGAAGTCGTCGAACCACGGATCAGTGCTGAACATCCCGTCAGCGTCCTGCCAGTGCCCATGCCACCACCAGGGATGGGCCACAATGTCCACTAGGGGGTGGGTGACCAGGAACATGTTCTGGCGGTGGTAGTCGCGGATGATCTCGTCACGCTCCAGGGGCACGTACAGGGGCCAGTGCGTCCCGGCCACGACGTACTCGATGTGCAGATCGGCGATGTCCCGCTCGGTCAGGCCAAGGGCCGGGGCCGCTGCTGGAGGGCCGCCGCTGCGCAGGCCATAGGTCGCCGGCTCCGCGAGCCCGTCCGCCAGTTGCTGCAGCTCCCACTCTGAGACGGAACTGGCCTCGACCCCGAAGTGGAAGTTGGGGGCCGGCGCCTGCGCCTCCCACGCCGCGCGCGAGGCAACCAGGTCGGGCAGGTTGACCGGCGTGTGGATGTGGTCGGTGACGCCATAGGCGATGAAGCCATGCCGCTCCGCGGCTACCGGCATGTCCGCCATCGGCAGGGAGGCGCTGTCGCACGAATGGGAAGTGTGGATGTGCCAGTCGGAAGTGATCCTCATCATTGACCCTTCAGCCACTTGTCGAACCACGCGAAGGCCTTGCGGCCGCTGAACTCATGTCCGCCGGGGAAGCGGTCCAGGTCGCACCGCTCGGGCACCCCTGCCGCCTTGTAGCAGGCCTTCACATGTCGGTAGGCCTTCATGGCGTCATCCACCAGGAAGCACATGTCGTGCTCGCCGATCTCGGCCAGCATGGGTCGTGGAGCGATGAGCGAGGCGACGTCGTAGATGTCGCCGATGCGCCCCAGGCCGTGCATGTACTGCGCCCCGCAGAAGTTGCCGTTCTGGGAGAACGCCCCCGCCAACGTGCTCAGGTAGCAGACGATCGCGCAGGCGGTGATGCGCTCATCCAGAGCCGAGGTGTACGTGGTCATCGTGCCCCCGAAAGAGCAGCCGATCATGCCCAGGCGTTTGGGGTTCACGCTGGGCAGGCTCTGCAGCAGATCCAGTGTCCGCCGGGCATCCCACACCTGCAGGTTCAGATACTGGAAGCCGAAGTAGCCGTTGGCCATATAGGCGACATTGCAGCCATCGCGCGAGGGGCGGCGGACGAACTCATCGCGATCGAGGCGTTCGCCGAAGCCCCGCCAGTCGGGCGCGATGGTCACATAGCCGCGCCGCGTGAACTGCACGGCCATGGCGTGGCTGTAGTCCTCGTAGGGCTGGCCTTCACTGTCCAGGCCGACGCTGGGGTTCTTGCCCGGGCCGTGGCCGTGCGAGATGAGGAGGCCCGGCACGCGCTCCCCAGGCGCCAGGCCCTTGGGGGTCAGGATCCACGCCGGCACCGAGTTGAACGGGTCGCTGTCGTAGACGACCTTCTCACGGATGTAGTCGCCCTGATCGGTGCGTTCGAGGACCTCCAGGTTCAGGGGGACGCTCTCGGGGTCGGGGCCCAGGTACTTGAGCAGTTCCCGCTTGAAGGTCTTGCGCCAGGCCCGCCACTCCTCGGGGTTGGTCGCCTTGCAGGTGCACAGCGACGGGCAGGCCTTGAGCCGAGCCAGGCAGGCTTCTTCCTGGCTGAAGATCCGTCTGCGTCGCGGCATGGGTCTCCTCCTGCGCGTGGGGTACGGGCGTTCGCTGGGGTGTTCGGCGTGGGGGCGAGAGTACCTTCCGGCCGTAGGCCGCGTGCTTGCAGGCTACTGTGGGCCGTGGCTGGAGCGTGTCTCGACCTGCCTGACAGACACCACGTCAATGAGCTGGGCCAGGCGCTCCACGAGGTGTTCGAGGTCCTGTCGCCGGCGGATCGCCAGGGTCAGGTGCAGGTGCGCCAGGTGGCTGTCTGCCGCGTGAGCCTCGACATCCCGGATGTCTATGCCTGCATCCGCGACGATGGCGGTGATGTGCGAGAACAGCCCGGTGCGGTCCACGGCCACCAGTTCGAGGTCCTGGGTATAGGTGCTCTGCGCATCCTCGCCCGACCACGTCAGCGGCACGATCCGCGAGGGCTCCAGGTTCTCACGGTACTGCACATTCTTGCAGTCCACACGGTGGATGGCCAGGCCCTTGCCGCGGGTGATGTAGCCGACGATGTCGTCACCGGGCAGTGGGTTGCAGCACTTCGAGAGACGGGAGTAGAAGCCGGCGACATTGCCCGCCCTGACCGGCAGCGGGCCACCGGCAGGCTTGGACGGTGTGCCCGGCAGCGAGAGTTGCTGCGCCTCCTCGACCAGGGACACCGGGCGCTGGTCATGCGCCACCAGGTGCTGCACCACCGTCTCGGTCTCGATGTCCCCGAAGCCGATGGCGGCGAGCATTGAGTCAACGTCCACGTAGCCCAGGTGGAGCGCCGCACGGGTGTGATCCTCGGCGGTGATGGCCTGACGCTGGTGACCCGGCAGGCGGGTGAGGGCCCGCTCCAGGCTCTCGCGGCCGGCCGCGATGTTGTCCTCGCGGGCCTTGGCCCGCAGGAACCGGCGCACCTTCGACTTGGCCCCGGAGCTCTGGATGATGCGCAGCCAGTTGTGGGTCGGCTCAGCCTGCGGGGACGTGATGATCTCGGCCACGTCACCGTTCTTGAACTGGTAATCCAGCCCCACCCGTCGTCCGTTCACCCGGGCGCCGACGCAGTGGTTGCCCACCTCGGTGTGGATGCGGTAGGCGAAGTCCAAGGGGCCGCTATTGGCCGGCAGGTCAATCACGTCGCCCTTGGGCGTGAAGACGAAGACCTGGTCCTCGAACAGGTCGAGTTGCAGCAACTCCAGGAACTCGTGGCTCTCGCTCAGGTCCGAGTCCAGTTCCAGCAGGCGCCGCACCCACGTCACCTGCTCGTCGAACCGGTCGTCGGCCGCGCCCCCCTCCTTGTAGCGCCAGTGGGCCGCCACGCCGTACTCCGCGCGGGTGTGCATCTCCTCGGTGCGGATCTGCACCTCAAGCACCTGGCTGTCTGGCCCTACCACCTTCGTGTGCAGCGACTGGTAGTTGTTCGCCTTGGGCTTGGCGATGTAGTCACTGAACATGCCGTGGATGGGCAGCCACAGCTCGTGCACGACCCCCAGGGCGGCGTAGCAGTCCTGCTCGGACTGCACGATGACCCGCAGTGCGGACAGGTCGGTGATCTGCGAGAAGTCCACGTGCTGGCGGGACAGCTTCTGGTAGATGCTGTACAGGTGCTTGGCGCGGCCCTGCACGCGCGCGACGATCCCGGCGGCCGCCAGCCTGGCCTCCAGCACCGCGGTCGCCTCGGTGATCAGTCTCTCGCGCTCGTCACGCGACATCCCGACCAGCCGCGCGATCTCATCGTACCTGCCCGGCTCCAGGAACTTGAGCGACAGGTCCTCCAGTTCCCACTTCAGCCGCCAGATCCCCAGCCGGTGCGCCAGGGGGGCGAAGATGTGCAGGGTCTCGCGTGCGGTGGCTTCCCGACGCGGGGGGGGCAAGGGCGCGAGGGTGCGCATGTTGTGTAGCCGGTCGCACAGCTTGATGAGGATGACACGGGGGTCCTCGGCCATGGCCAGGAACATCTTGCGCAGGTTCCGGGCCTGCTCCTCCTGCTTGCTGGCGAAGTCCAGCTTGGACAGGTTGGTGACGCCGGCCACGAGCTGCGCGACCGTGGAGCCGAACCGCTCCTCGATGTCCCCGACTTCGGCTCGGGTATCCTCGACGGTGTCATGCAAAAGACCCCCCGCTACAGACGGGGGGTCGCTTTCCACCTTGGCCAGGATGTAGCTCACTTCGAGCGGATGGGTGATGTAGGGGTCGCCCGAGAGACGCTGCTGGCCCTCGTGCATGTGGGCGGCAAAGTCATATGCCCCCGCCAAGAACTGGCGGTCCACGCCCGGCCAGTAGCCGGACACCTGCTGTGTGATGGCCTCGATCGTGGTGGGTGCCATGAGTTGCAGCAGAACCGCCTCCAGCGCGTGTGCGGGGCGGTTCGTCTGCATGGGATTATACCATAAACAGCGTGTGAGGCGAACAGACTGGTGAGCTGGGGCGAGGCGGGCGGAGGGCACGCCGTGGCAGCGGGCGGCAGGTGTACGGGCCGGCCCCGGCGAACCGCCTCACGCCCGCCGCGTTGGGGGCACGGACACCAGACAGGCCAGCAGCCCATTGGGAGGCAGAGATGGCAGACTTCCTCGTGCAAGACGGTCAGACTTTTCTTTTTCAGGGCGACAGCATCACCGACTGCGGGCGGCGCGACTCCGCAGCGCCGCTGGGCGGCGGTTACGCGAAGTTCCTTGCCGAGATGGTCACGGCGCTGCATCCTGAGCGGCAGATCACCTTCATCAACAAGGGCATTGGCGGCCACACCACCTCTGACCTCAAGGAGCGCTGGGACGACGACACCATCCGCCTGCAGCCGGACTGGATGTCCGTTCTGATCGGCATCAACGACCTGCATCGCCACCTGTTCAACCCGGACCCGGCGATCAAGGTGTCACCGGAGCGGTTCCGGGAGAACTACGACTGGCTGCTGGACCGCGTGACGCAGGAGACACCGACGCGTCTCCTGCTGCTCGAGCCCTTCTACATCAGTCTGTCCTCGCGGGACACCAACCGCAAGCTCGTGCTCGACCTCATCCCGGAGTACATCCAGGTCACGCACGACATGGCCGCCAAGTACAGCGCCCTGTGCGTGCCGCTACACGACATCTTCCAGCACCATCTGACCTTCCGCCAGGGCGACGCCTTCTGCCCCGAGCCGGTGCATCCGGGGCACGGCGGGCACACCCTCATCGCTCTGGAAATGCTGAAGGCGCTGGGCGCGGTCTAGGACTTGCGGGAGTTCGCGCTAGAACAGGCGGCGGGTGGCGGGGGGGGGGGGGCGG